>JAQXDJ010000242.1 GCA_029251425.1 Vicingaceae bacterium | reverse complement strand
AGGGCTAAATTAAATTTAACATCATCATCCCCTAACTGCTTAATCATTTTAGCAATTCCAGCTGTAGAAACAGTAATTCGCTTTGGAGACATACCCAAACCTTCATCAGAAGTAATTTTTTCTATGGATTGAAGTACATTTTTGTAGTTCAATAATGGCTCTCCCATTCCCATATAAACAATGTTGCTTAATGGTTTTTGATAATGTTGTTCTGCCTGATTTTTAATCAAAACTACTTGATCAAATATTTCTTCTGCATCAATATTTCTTAATCTATCTAACTTTCCTGTTGCACAAAAAGCGCAAGCCAAACTACATCCAACCTGAGATGAAATACAAGCAGTCATTCTATTAGGTGTAGGAATTAAAACGCCTTCAGTTATTTTTTCATCGTATAATCGAAAAGCATTTTTAATTGTTCTATCAGAACTTACTTGCTTTTCTGCAACTTCAACTGCATTGAAAACAAAGTTCTCTTTGAGCATTTCCCTAAGAGATACTGAAAGGTTCGTCATCTCATCAAATGAAGTAACACCTTTTTTCCAAAGCCATTCGTACACTTGTTTTGCACGAAATGCTTTTTCTCCTTTCTCAATAAAAAGAGCTGTTAAATCTTCTTTTGAAAGTGAACGTATGTTTTGTTTTTCTGACATGATGCAGCAAAATTACGATTACTTATTTAGTAATCCATTGCTAGGTTTAAAGCAATGACGTATTTTTGGAAGGATGAAAAAAGTTTCTGCAGACTATATCTACCCCGGCAACGTTGCTCCTATTAAAAATGGAGTGGTTGTCTATGATAATAATGGAGAAATAATTGATTTGCTTAATCCTGAAACAGATGAAATAAACTGGCAAGAAGTTGAGAAGTTTAAAGGGATAATTTGTCCAGGATTCATCAATGCACATTGTCATTTAGAATTATCACACCTTAAAGGTAAGGTTGGAGAAAACACTCAACTACATGGTTTTGTTAAAGAAATAATTTCTATACGAGATTCATCTTCTGATGAAGAAAAACTAGAAGCAATTCGTTTAGCTGAACAAGAAATGATTGAAAATGGAATTGTTGCTGTTGGCGATATTTCTAACGGGACTTCAACTTTCTCGATTAAAGAAAAATCAACTATTAACTACCACACTTTTGTGGAGGTTTTTGGTTCTGATCCTAAAATTGCAGCTACTGCATTTAAACATTCGGAAGACGTTTACAACAGTTATTATAATAAAAATCATGCCTCAATAACTCCTCACGCTACTTATTCAGTTTCTGATGATTTAACCAAACTCATCAATAAACACGCTATTGAGAACAATACTATTATTTCTCTTCACAATCAGGAAACTGCTAGCGAAAACTCCTTTTTTAAAGAGGGTAAAGGAGAAATGTTTAACTTTTTAGATATAGCAAACAAAACAAATAATCAATTTGTTCCAACGGGTAAAAATGCGCTACCTTCTTTTTTAGGGAAATACAAGAGTCTCAACAAAACACTTTTAGTACACAATACATTTACCGAAAAAGAAGATATTGAATGGGCTCAAAATTATGCTAACAATATTTACTGGTGTTTTTGTCCAAATGCCAACCAATACATTGAAAATAGACAACCGAACTATTCTTTATTCAAAAATGAACAGTGTACTATTGGTACTGATAGTTTAGCTTCTAATTGGAGTTTGTCAATTTTAAATGAGCTTAAAACTATCTCTAAAAAAGACTCGAGTATTTCTTTAGAAACCTTAATTAAATGGGCAACAGACAACGGTGCTCAATATTTAGGGTTTGATGAATTAGGCTCTATTGAAAAAGGAAAAACCCCAGGATTAAATTTAATTACAAACCTTAATGGCACAAAATTAGATAACAATTCAATTGTTAAAAAAATCATTTAGTACTTTCACACCCTTATTAAAAAATAATAAAATCATGAAAAAATTTAGCACAACAATATTTGCCATACTAATTACATTATGCTCTTTTGCTCAAGCAGAAGCTACTGACACAGCAGTTGTAAAGGCAGACAATCCTAAGA
This sequence comes from Vicingaceae bacterium, assembly GCA_029251425.1. Classification (GTDB taxonomy): domain Bacteria; phylum Bacteroidota; class Bacteroidia; order Flavobacteriales_E; family Vicingaceae. The sequence goes on along the minus strand of JAQXDJ010000242.1, from coordinate 4,239 downwards.
TTATTAAAATGAACACAAAAATTACAAGTTTAGCAGCTACCAAAGAGAAGCTAATGACTAGTAATGAAGCATTAAAAAAAGAAAACGAAGGGTTAAAAAAAGAATTAAAAGACATGAATTCTGATTTAAAATCTACTCAAAGAGATGTTGAAAAAAAGAACATTGAGTTAACTGATAAGATTGAAAAAGGAAAAAACAAAGGGAAAACGAGTAAAAAAAGAGACAAGTTAATCAAACAAACAGAAAAGATGTCTGGTAAAGTTTCGAAGCTAGAGGCTAAGATTAAAAAGAATAAAACTAAGATTAAGAAAAACGAAAAGTCAATTAAAAAGACTGATAAGAAAGTTGAAAAACTAAAGAAAAGTGTTGTTAAATTGAATGCTTCTTCTTAAGCAATACAACCTTTTCTCTTAAAGGTTTTAAAGGTGGGTTCAAATAATTTATTAGTATATTTATTATTGCTTAACCTTTTACTATGAAACACTTTTGTTTACTTTCCCTCCTTCTACTCTCTAGTTTTCTTGTTAAGTCTCAGATCTATTTTCCTTCTGGGGCAATTTGGCACTATGGATTGCCTTCCTTTAATTCAGCATCTTTCAGTTATACCACAATAGAATCTAAAGGAGATTCTATTTTTAATGGAGACACCCTAACTTATTTAGAAGGATCTGTAGCGTGTTCTGTAGGCAATAATGAATTAGTTAAACAACAAGGTCAAAAAGTTTATAAGCTAAATGAATGTGATTCGACCTTTAGCTTATTGTATGACTTTGGTGCATTACAAGGTGACACAATCATTATCCAAACAGACCCTTGCTCAAACCAAAACGATACAGTTTTTCTTTTTATAGACTCTACCAGTACTATAAGTATAAACGGGGTTACTTTGAATCAGTCTTTTACAACACAATTAAACCCTGCTTCTGGATATACATTTTCTGGAAAAATAATTGAAGGAATAGGTAATGTCACATCTTTCTATCCGCTTGTTGGATTTTGTGATCCAAATGGAGGGCCTTTACGATGTTATAATGACCATTTATTGGGGCTTTATAAAAATGGAAGCACTAGCCCTTGTGACACAAATTATTCTGTTGGAATAGAAAAAAAGGACATTAATAATGAAATAAAAATATACCCTAATCCTTCTAAAACAAAATTTCAAATTATTACGAATACTCAAATTAAGTCTATTGACCTATTTAATATTGATGGAAGAAAAATTCTTACAACTAAAAATAATGAAATTGACATAGAAAAACTATCTAAAGGGATCTATATTTTAAAAGTCCATTTACAAAATGGAACCCAAATCAGAAAAATAATAAAAGAGTAGAAAAGAACCTTACTTCAAAAAAGCTTCTGCAATAATCAAATCTTCAGCGGTAGTAATTTTTATATTTTCTCTATTACCTGCAACCAAGTTAATCGTTTCTCCGAGTTTTTCTACAACTGTTGCATCATCTGTAAATAATTTGTCAAACTCTTGCTCATAAGCTTTTAAAATCACTTCAGAAGTAAAACACTGTGGTGTTTGAACAATTCTATAGCAACTACGTGAAACTGCTTCATTTGTTTTTTCTTGTTTGGAATAATGTCTTAAAGAATCAACCACTTCAACTACAGGAATTGCATTCCCATTTTTTTCAGCTTCAGCAAAACAATTGTTTATTGTTTCTTCGCTTACCAATGGCCTCACTCCATCATGTATAGCAACAACACTGTTTTCTTTAACTAGTTTAAGTGCGTTTTGTACCGAATGAAATCGTGTTTGTCCTCCTTTTACTATTTGATGACGAACCTTTGGGAGTTGGTATTTATGAAAAAGCTCCTCCCAAAAATCGATTTGATTTTCAGGAAGAGCTAGTATAATTTCTATTGTTGGAACAGCTTTTTTAAACTTTTCCAGTGTGTGCATTAAAATAGGTTTACCGTCAAGTTCAAGAAATTGTTTAGGAGTTTTTGCTCCCATTCTCTCGCCTTTACCCCCGGCAACTATTATTGCAACTTTATGCATTGGTTAATTCATCCGAGCTAAAAAACTCATCTGCATTAGCTGTAAAAGAATTTCCATCTGGCTCATCTGCAACAACTGTTTCTGCAACATTACCATTTGCTTCTTCTTTATTTTCTGTTCTATTATTGTAAGAAGGCTTACTGTACGATTCGTCTTTTGGCCTACCAATTGAACGAATGTACGCATTTAACATCCTATGGATCTTCTCAACAAACTCTATTAATTCATCTGCTTTTTCTTCTCCAATTAATTCTCTTTCTTTAGACTTTATTAACCACCCTTTCGTTTTTAATAAATATCCTCTAGAAATATAACAATAGTGTTTTTTATCTTTAAAGTTATATCTACCATATCCTTGAGCAATGTTTCCAGAAATTGCATCTGCTGATTGAATAAATGGCTTTCCTACAGTGTCTCGGTTAAATCCTTCCCAATTGTTTGCAATATCCCAAACTTCTTTTTCAAAGTTTAAACATTCTTGGTAAAGTTTTAAGTCTTCTAATTTCATTCCTTTTATTTAAATTTAAATCTCTTTTTCTTTATATAATTAACATCGCATCACCGTAAGTGTAAAAACGATATTTCTCTTTAATTGCTTCGCTATAAGCTTTCATTATTAAATCATATCCACCAAAAGCAGCTGTCATCATTAACAATGTTGACTCTGGTGTGTGGAAATTAGTAATCATACAATTAGCCAAACTAAAATCATAAGGAGGGAAAATAAATTTATTTGTCCAACCATCAAACGTTTTTAAATATCCTTCTGTTGACACTGAAGATTCTAACACTCTCATTGAAGTTGTTCCAACTGCACAAATTCTCTTTTTGTTCTTTTTTGCAGCATTTACTTGTTCAACACATGTTTCTGGAATATGAATTTCTTCAGAATCCATTTTGTGTTTTGTTAAATCTTCTACCTCTACAGATCTAAAAGTTCCCAATCCAACATGTAGTGTTAGATAAGAAAAATCAATCCCTTTAATCTCTAATCTCTTTAATAAGTTTCTACTAAAATGTAATCCAGCAGTAGGTGCTGCAACAGCTCCTTCATTTTTTGCATAAACCGTTTGATACCTTTCAGCATCTTCTGGTTCTACATCTCTAGTAATGTATTTTGGTATTGGAGTTTCTCCTAATTTTTCGATTATTGCTTTAAACTCTTCGTAAGGTCCATCAAATAAAAAACGTAATGTTCTTCCTCTTGATGTTGTATTATCAATTACTTCAGCAACTAAATCATCATCACCAAAATAAAGTTTATTACCAATTCTAATTTTTCTTGCTGGATCAACTAAAACATCCCAAAGTAAACTCTCTCTATTCAATTCTCTTAATAAGAAAACCTCAATACGTGCTCCTGTTTTTTCTTTGTTACCATACATCCTAGCTGGAAAAACTTTGGTATCATTCATTACCATTAAATCTCCATCATCAAAATATTCAAGAACATCTTTAAATTTTCTATGCTCAATTTCTCCAGTATCTCTATGAACCACCATTAATCTAGACTCTTCTCTTTCTTCAGCTGGTCTTTCAGCAAGTAATTCTTGTGGTAACTCGAACTTAAATTTAGATAATTTCATTGTTGTATATAATTTGGTTAACGCAAACTAAAATTAAACTCTATAATTTTAGCTGCTTATTTTAGTTGAAATTTGGCTGCAAATGTAACAATATATAACGCTAAAATCAAGTGTTATTAACAATTACAAATTCAATCAAAGTGAATTTAAATGAACAAAAAAGTGCTTAATTAAAGCTCTTTTTTATTTTTTTACTTTACTGTTTTTGTTCGCTTTTTTAATGTAAAGCTCTAATGCTCTAGTCATTGAAGGCGATTCTGGTTGTGGTGCAGCAATATCAATATTTAAACCTGCTTCTTCAGCAGCTTTTGCAGTAGTTGGACCAAAAACAGCTATACGTGTATCGTTCTGTTTAAATTCAGGAAAATTCTGATACAAAGATTTAATTCCAGAAGGACTGAAAAACACTAATATGTCATAGTTTACATCACTCAAGTCAGATAAATCGCTACAAACTGTTCTATATAATGTTGCCGCTTTAAAGTCAATTCCGTTTTCATTTAATAAATCAGGAATATTTGATCTTAAAATATCTGCACAAGGCAATAAGAAATTATTTTCTTTATGCTTCTTCAATAAAGGCATTAAGTCTGCAAACCTTTGTTGTCCGTGAAATATTTTACGTTTTCTGTAAAC
>JAQXDJ010000240.1 GCA_029251425.1 Vicingaceae bacterium | reverse complement strand
TAATGAAATATAATGCTGGAAAGGTGATTGTTTTAGATAATCTTTCTAATGGATATTTAGCTAATATAGAGCAATTTATAGGGCATTCTAATTTTGAGTTTGTAGAAGGAGATATTACTGATTTGGATACTTGTAAAAAAGTGATGGAAGGAGTTGATTATATCTCTCACCAAGCAGCTTTAGGTTCAGTTCCAAGATCAATAGAAAATCCAATAGCAACACATTTAGCGAACGCAACAGGGTTTTTAAATGTACTTACAGCTGCAAAAGAAAGTAGTGTGAAAAGAGTCGTTTTCGCTAGCTCTTCTTCAGTTTATGGTGATAGTAAAGAGTTGCCTAAAAGAGAAGAAAATATTGGAAGACAACTATCTCCTTACGCTGTTAGTAAGCATACTAAAGAGTTGTATGCTAAAGTATTTGCGGATGTATATGGTTTAGATGTAATAGGATTGAGGTATTTTAATATTTTCGGTCCAAATCAAAACCCTTCTGGGCCTTATGCAGCAGCTATACCTTTATTTATGGATGCGGTGCTTAAAAATGAATCGCCATTTATTAATGGTGATGGAGGGCAGAGTAGAGATTTTACATTTGTAGAAAATGCAGTTCAAGCAAATGTTAAAGCATTATTTTCTGAAAAAGAAGTAAAAGGTAAAATTGTAAACATTGCCTGTGGTGGAAGAGTTACAATAAATGAACTTTTTACATCTATCAGAGACATTGTTGGTAATGATGTTCAAGCCATTTATAGAGAAGATAGACCAGGAGATGTTAGAGATTCATTAGCAAATATTTCTTTAGCGCAAGAACTGATTGATTATGACCCTGAATTTGGAATTAATGATGGATTAGCTATTACGATAGATTGGTTTAAAAATGAATTCGTAAATTAGTTCCTTGAGCTTCTTAAGTAAAATATTCAAATCAGAACCTAAATTAGACCCTATAAGCCTTTCGGTTTTTGGAACGGATATTCATTCTCATTTAATCCCTGGTATTGATGATGGCTCTCCAAATATGGAGACATCTATTAAGCTGGTTAAGAAATTTGTTGATTTAGGATATACAAAAATTGTGACGACACCCCATGTTATGTGTGATTACTATGGGAATACGTCTGAAAAGATTACAAAAGGAGTTGACGAATTAAGAGAGGAGCTTCAAAAACAAAACGTTAAAATTGATATTTCTGCAGCAGCAGAATATAATTTAGATGATGGTTTACAAGATTTAATTGACAAGAAAGATATTTTAACCTTTGGCGATAATCATGTGTTGTTTGAGTTGCCATTTATGCAAGAACCAAGAAATTTACAAGAGATCATTTTTAATTTTCAGATGGCTGGTTATAAGCCTATATTGGCTCACCCTGAACGTTATACTTTTTGGTATGATGAATTTGAAAAATACGATGAATTAAAATCTAGAGGGGTGTTGTTGCAGATGAATTTACTATCACTTACCAATCATTATTCGCCTCAAACAAGAAAAGTAGCTGAAAAGATGGTGGATGCTAATTTGGTTGATGCTGTCGGAACAGACTGTCATCGAATAGAACATTTAATGATGTTAGAAGATCATTTAAATCTAAAGCATATTCATAAACTGGCTGAGCAAGAAAAAATGTTTAATAAAATGCTTTAAAACCGATTACTCTGTTGCTCCATATAACTCTGTAGAATAATGGTAGCACTAATCTCATCAACTAAAGCTTTGTTTTGTCGGGCTTTCTTTTTTAAACCACTGTCAATCATTGTTTGAAATGCCATTTTAGAAGTAAATCGTTCATCAATACGTGCAATTTTTTTGTCTTTAAACTTTCTACTTAAATGTTTTACAAAAGGCTCAATTACTTTTGCTGATTCAGAAGGGTTATTCTGCAGGTCTTTAGCTTCACCAACCACAATACACTCTACTTCATTTTTACTGAAATAGTCTTCTAAATAGGCAATTATTTCTGTAGAATGCACAGTAGTTAATCCACTTGCAATAATTTGTAGCTCGTCAGTAACGGCAATTCCTACGCGTTTGCTTCCATAATCTATTGCTATAATTCGAGCCATATTTTAGTTGTGAGTCATTAGTGAATAGATAGAAGTTTCCAATAGTTCATTCATTTAAGTTTTAAAATTACTGATAGCTAACTATTGATACCTCTTTTTGAATGATTAATTTTGTATTTAAATACAGAATTAATGGATAAGAAGTTAAATACGATTGAGGAAGCTATTGAAGATATCAAAGCAGGGAAGGTTATTATTGTTGTTGATGATGAAGATAGAGAGAATGAGGGAGACTTCTTAGCTGCAGCTAGATCTGTAACACCAGAAATGGTGAATTTTATGGCCACACATGGTAGAGGATTGATTTGTGCACCACTTGTGGAGGAAAAATGTGATGAGCTAGGTTTAGACTTAATGGTTTATAACAATAACGCAGCATATGAAACTCCATTTACTGTTTCTGTAGATTTAATGGGGCATGGTTGTACAACAGGAATTTCGGCAAGTGATCGTTCTAAAACAATTCATGCATTAATTAATCCAGATATTAACCCAAATGAATTAGGTAAACCAGGACATATATTCCCTTTAAGAGCAAAAAAAGGTGGGGTTTTGAGAAGGGCTGGGCATACTGAAGCTGCCATTGATTTTGCACGCTTAGCAGGGTTTGAGCCTGCAGGAGTTATTGTAGAGATAATGAATGAAGATGGAACCATGGCGCGTTTACCAGATTTATTGTTGATTGCAGAAAAATTTGATTTAAAGATTGTTACAATTAAAGATTTAATTGAATACCGATTAAAGCACGAAACATTAATTAAAAGAGAGGTTCAAATTAAATTACCAACAGAGCATGGTGATTTTGAAATGTTAGCGTATAAACAAACAACAAATGAAAAAGATCATTTAGCTTTGTTTAAAGGTAGTTGGAAAGAAAATGAACCTGTATTGGTTCGTGTACATTCATCTTGTATGACTGGAGATATTTTTGGGTCTTGTAGATGTGATTGCGGACCGCAATTGCAAAAATCTATGGAAATGATTGAGGCAGCTGGGAAAGGTGTAATTGTTTATATGAACCAAGAAGGAAGAGGGATTGGATTAGTAAACAAATTAAAGGCTTATAAATTACAAGAAGAAGGAAGAGATACTGTTGAAGCTAATATTGAATTAGGTTTCCAGGCAGACCAGAGAGATTATGGAGTTGGAGCTCAAATTTTAAGAGACCTAGGTCTTTCAAAAATTAAATTGATGAGTAATAATCCTAAAAAACGTACAGGTTTAATAGGTTATGGTTTAGAGATAGTTGAAAATGTAGCTATTGAAATTGAATCAAACGAACATAATAAGTCTTATTTGGAAACTAAACGTGACAAAATGGGACATTCACTAAAAATGAAATAAATTGAGCATAAATAAGAAAGTGTTAGAGAGTTATGAATCTCTGCTTTCTTAAAAAAAGATTACTATGGGAAGAGCATTTGAATTTAGGAAAGCTAGAAAAATGAAACGCTGGGGCGCAATGGCCAAAACGTTTTCAAGAATAGGTAAGGACATCGTTATGGCGATTAAAGAAGGTGGTCCTGATCCGGAAAGTAATTCTAGGCTGAGAGCAGTAATGCAAAATGCGAAGGCTGCTAACATGCCTAAAGACAATGTTGATAGAGCCATTAAAAAAGCAAAAGACAAGGATACCAGTAATTATAAAGAAGTAATATTTGAAGGGCGTGCACCTCATGGAATTGCTGTGTTGGTAGAGTGTGCTACTGATAACAATAACAGATCGGTTGCTAATATTAGGCATTGTTTCACAAAAAGAGGTGGAGCTTTAGGAACATCTGGTTCGGTAGAGTTTATGTTTGATCATACTTGTAATTTTAGAATAGAGAATGATGGAACAGACCCAGAAGAGTTAGAGTTAGAATTGATTGATTATGGAGCAGAAGAAGTTTTTGTGGATGATGATGGAATAATCGTTTATGCGCCTTTTGAAAATTTCGGTTCTATTCAAGGTTATTTTGAAGAAAATAATAAGGAAATATTGTCTTCTGGTTTTGAAAGAATCCCTCAGGTTTTGACCAAATTAACGGCAGAACAGAAAGAAGATGTAAATAAAATGTTGGAAATGTTAGAAGAGGATGAAGATACTCAGAACGTTTACCACAGTATGGATGAGAGCGAATAACTTAATCTTTTTAATAAGATAAAACATGGCTTACAATTGGTTTTAATTTGTAAGCCATTTTTTTTATCCAAATAAAAAACTCACTTTTGCAGTCGCTATTCAAAAAATGAATAGTATTGTGAACCAACCAATTGGTTAAAACACTCCAGCGATTAAGTCCCGCTTTTAGTTTTATGCCAGTTCGGTATAAAATATTTAAATATGACATTTAACGACTTAGGTCTAAGTGAGGAATTACTTAAGGCCGTAACTGCATGTGGTTTTGAAACCCCATCAGAAATTCAAGAAAAATCTATTCCAGAATTATTAAACACGGAAAGAGATTACGTGGGGTTAGCCCAAACAGGAACAGGTAAAACTGCTGCTTTTGGTTTACCAATGATTCAGCAAATTGATACAGATTTTAACGCTATTCAAGGTTTAGTACTTTGTCCAACGCGTGAATTGTGTATTCAAATTGCAAGAGAGATGACCAACTATGCTAAATACTCTAAAGGAGTAAAAGTTGTTGCCGTTTATGGTGGAGCTAGCATTCAAGATCAAATAAGAGCAATTAAAAATGGTGCTAATATTATTATTGGAACACCAGGTAGAACAATTGATTTAATTGGAAGAAAAGCATTAAAATTTGATAGCGTTTCTAAAGTAGTTTTAGATGAAGCTGATGAAATGTTAAACATGGGTTTCAAAGAAGATATCAATGAAATCTTAGAATCTACTCCAGCATTTAAAAGAGTTTGGTTGTTTTCTGCAACTATGCCTCGTGAAGTAGAGCGTATTTCAAGTAACTACATGGAAGATCCAATTAAAGTTACTGTTGGAACAAAAAATAGTAGTGCTGCAAACATTGAACATAAATTTTGTTTAGTACAAGGAAGAGATAAATATTCTGCTTTAAAGCGTTTTGCTGATCATTACCCAGGTATGTTTGGTATTGTTTTCTGTAGAACAAGAAGAGATACTCAGGAGGTAGCAGCCAAGTTAATGAATGATGGTTATAATGCAGATGCATTACACGGAGACCTTTCGCAAGGACAACGTGATACTGTTATGAAGAAATTTAGAAACAAAACAATTACTATGTTGATTGCAACAGATGTTGCTGCCAGAGGTATTGATGTTGATGATGTTTCGCACGTATTTCATTACGATTTACCAGACGAGATTGAAAGTTATACGCACAGAAGTGGTAGAACAGGTAGAGCAGGAAAATCAGGGATTTCTATTGCTTTAATTGCACCACAAAAATCTGGAAAGATTAAATTGATTGAAAAGAAGATTGGTAAAACATTAGAGTTGGTTAAGGCTCCTTCTGGACAAGATATTTGCGGAATGCAACTAATGAAAATGATTAAGAATGTTCAAGAAGTTGAGATAGATCAAAAAGGAATAGCTCCTTTTGTAGCTCAAATTCATGAGGCATTAGCAGATTTTTCTAAAGAAGAAATTATAGAACGTTTTGTTTCTGTTGAGTTTAACAGTTTCTTAAAAGAATACGCTAAATCTGGAGACATTAATGTTGATCCAAGCAGAATAAGAAAAGGTGCTGACGATAGATTTAATGACAGAGGAAGAGGAAGATCTGATAGAGGTGGAGATAGAGGAGAAAGAAGATCTAGTAGAGGAGGAGAGACAAATACCAAAAGAGTATTTATCAATGTTGGAAAAATGGATGGTTTTGAAAACAAAGGTCAACTTTTAGGTTTCCTTTGTAACCAATCTGGTGTTGATGGTGGATCTTTAGGGAAGATTGATTTATTTGATAGCTTTTCATTTGTCGGTGTTGATGATGGTGTTGGAGAAAAAATGATTTCTGCAATGAATGGTCAAAACATTGAAAATAGAGATATTAGAGTTGAATTTTCGCAAGATAAACCACAAGGTGAAAGAGGTGGTGGAAGAGGTGGAAACCGTGGAGGTGGAGAACGAAAAAGTTTTGGTGGAAACCGAAGCGGAGGAGATAGAAGAAGTGGTGGAGACAGAAGAAGCGGAGGTGGAGATAGAAGAAGAAGTGATGCTGGATCTACAGAAAGTAGAGCTGGTGGAGAAAGAAACTTTAGAGAAAGAAGACGAAGAAGTTAAGTGAGTTAATAGATAGAAGGTTAAAACCGAAAATTCAATAATGGGTTTTCGGTTTTTTTATTCAATAAAAGTGAAATAAAAAAGCAACATCATTTCTGATGTTGCTTTTAAGGTAATTATTTAATTATAGTTTATTCTATTAATAACTTATCAGTTTTAAGAATAACTCCATTTTGGGTGATAGAATAAAAGTAAACACCTGTTTTTAATGTTTCTGTATTAATCAAAACTTCATTAGCATTTATTTGCTCAATAATTAATGCACTACCCATTAAATCGTAAACCTTTAATACGGTAACATTATTTTCTATTACTAAGTTGTGTGTAACACTAAACTGTTCTTTAGCAGGATTAGGATAAAGATTTACCCTAACATCTTCTTTCGTCTCAGTAATTTCAGTATCATCACTATTCTCAGAAGAACCTCTAGCAATACCACCATTTTGCGGTATAATTATCTCTACATCTTCAACTGTGTTAGTATCAACACCTGTGGCTTCTCTTAATGTTTGAGCAGCACTCACTTCTTGATAATTAGTTATGGCTATAGCCACATCATTAATAGGTTGTTGTAGAGTCATATTAGTAGCAATAATATCCTCTTTTTCTGGATATGCCTGACAAGCCACTAGTGTGTTTGTTAATTTACAAAAATCAGCATTAACGGGGTTAGGGTGTATTTGAGCCAATACTTGTTGGGCTGCACTAAATTCTTTGTTAGCCATTAATGAATTTACCAATAATTGCTCGTCAGAGTTAGTATTTGTTAAAGGTGTATTACTAATATAGTCAGCTACTTCTTTATATCCTTTATCAAGCGCATGATCGAATAATAATACTCTAATAACATCATTTTTTAAGCGTGAAATTTCCGTATTAACAACTGCAATATTTTCTTCTATTAATTGAGTTTGACTAGGGTTAAGAATTTGGTTATTTTGGTATTGCATAATTTGGTTCATTATACCATTAGGAATACTTATTAGGTTTAATTCATTAATTATAAATGGAGATAAAGGTGCATTCATCTCTAGGATGTTTTTCAATATACCAGGACTAATTGAAGGAGATTTGTTGATTAAAGTAGATAATAAATCTATCCCTAATGGAGAGTTCTGTATTAATACATCCTTTAATATCCCATTTGACACATTACTATTAATCAATACTATGAGTACTTCAGAAGATAAAGGAGTTGCAGCTAATAATTCAGCTTTTAGTTGACCGTTATTCATTGAAGGTTGTTGATTGATAATACTTTTTAAGTAGGAACTATTGTCATTATCTAATAATTTAACTAAATTCTCTAAGTCTATTTCTTTTTGTGTTATTAAGTTTTTAATAGGACCAGCTCCACCACTTCCAATAACAGTTCTATCAGGGCAAGAATTTATATTATTGAAATTAGGAAAGCTAGAACATGTTTGTTCTATAGTGTTTGAAATATTAAAAAAACCTTGTCTTGGTTTAAGATTGTAACCTGTTGTAAAAGGACTATATCTATATGTACTTTGAATAGTTGTTAAAGGGGTACTTTCCAACCAATAATCACCATATTGAGCAGTATAAGAAAATTGATTGTTTGCAGGTGACATTACATTAGTGCAAACACTATAGAACAAACA
>JAQXDJ010000208.1 GCA_029251425.1 Vicingaceae bacterium | reverse complement strand
TTCTTTTTTGTTTTTAAAAGAAAATAAAAAAGATACTGTGGTCCATTTTTCGGGTAAGGTTTATCAAGCTATTATAGATACTGATAAAAAACTAACCTATAAAAATGCGATATTCAAGTTATTAAAAACACCTTATGAATTATTGAAAGCCAAAACTGCAGCAAATACAATGGTGAGTTGTGTGTTAGATGGTAATGTAGTTTATTTGAACAAGGTTCAATCTGATGGTGAGTTTAAGTTTAATTTACGTTATGGAAAACAATATAAAATTGAACTTTTAAAACAAGGTTATTGTCTAAGTAAGATATTAATTGATACTCGTAATGTACCTGAAAAACTTCGTAAAAAAGGTTTGAAAATATCTACAGAGGTGGATGTAATAAAAAAAGAAGAAGGGATAGAAGAATTTGATTTCCCGATGGTTAAAATTTTATTTGATAATGCTTCTTTAGATTTTAAAGAAGATGAGGATCATAATTTATTTGTCTATTCAGAGCTCGAAAGAACTAGAATAGAATTGACAAACAATAAAACCTTAGCAAAGGAGGTAAGTAGATTAAGTGAGGAGGCTAAAAAGCAACTTTACAAAGATATTGAAGCAGAGAAATCTGCTGCAAATGAAGAGGTTGAACAAATACTTGCTAGAGCAAGATTAAAAGCAGATTCGATAGTTAAAAAGAGTAGAACTGAACAAGAGGGGGCAACAATACCATTATTAAATTATTCGGTAACACCAACTAGTGAACAAGACAGTAATACGGTGCAAAGTTCTAATATGGTTTTGCCATCAGAAATGGATATGTCTAATGATGTTGGTTTAGGTGATAAAAAAAATCAAGTAGAGAATGCTAAAAAAATGTTAGAGTTTGCAAAATTAAAGGCTACAACAAAAATGGATAGCTTGTTAATTATTGAAAGAGAGTCTAAAATTTTAGCAGCCGAGAATGAGATTTTACTAACTGAACAGAAATTAAAAGATGCAGAACAAACATTAATGTTGCAATCAACTAAGGCAAAAGAAGATAAAATGTTTAGAAATATTTTAATGACTGGTATTGGTTTAATGTTGTTATTAGCATTTATTCTTTTTGCTAGTATAAGAAGGAAAAAGAAAGATAATGAGACTATTTTGTTGCAAAAATTAGCAGTTGAAGAACAACATAAAGAGATAACAGATAGCATTAATTATGCACAAAAAATTCAAACAGCTTTATTGACAACAGAACACGAATGGGCAAAGATTAGTTCAGAAAACTTTGTATTCTTTAAACCAAGAGATGTGGTAAGTGGTGATTTCTTTTGGGCGCATCACGATGAAGAAAAAAATATTTCAATTTGGTGTGTTTCTGATTGCACAGGGCATGGTGTTCCTGGAGCTTTTATGAGTATGTTGGGAATAGGTTTTTTAAATGAAATTATTTTAGAAAGCAAGATTCTTGAACCAGATTTGATTTTAAATGAATTGAGAAGCAAAATCATTAATTCTTTAGGTCAAAACAATGATAATTCTCAACAGAAAGATGGAATGGATTTAGCGCTTTGTGTTTGGGATAAAAACAACAATACCTTAGAATATGCCGGAGCAAATAATTCCCTTTGCATTTTAAGGAGTATTGAGCATATAACGCCCGATCAAAAAGAACATCGTAAAACAATTTTTGATAAGAAGCAAGAAAAAGCTATTGTTGAATATAGGGCTGATAAACAACCTGTAGGAGCTTATGTTGGAGATTTAAATCCATTTACATCTACTACAATACCATTGTTTAAAGGTGATACCATAATTTCATTTACGGATGGATTTCCTGATCAGTTTGGCGGTGTTAAAGGAAAGAAGTTTAAGTATAGACCTTTTAAAGAGTTGTTTTTAAATCATAATGATTCATTATCTACACAGTGTAAAAAGCTTGAAAAACAATTTATGCAATGGCAAGGAGATATGGAACAAACAGATGATGTTTGTGTTGTTGCAATAAAAGTGTAATTCATAGATTTAAAAAAACCTCTATGTAGCTAATCTGACATTATTTAGATTAAATAAACCAGAATTTTACGTTTCATTAATAATTAAAGTGAGATGAAAAAGAATATAAGTTTATTAGGAATGTTATTGATTGGAATGATAGTTTTTGGACAAATAGATATCCCTCAAGTACAAAAATCTTTTTATGGAGCAGTAGAAGCTACGTGGTGCGGCAATTGTGGGCAATATGGAATTCCGACAACAAACAATATAACTAATCAAGTTGGTAACAAGGTTGTTACATATACATTACATAAAAGCTCAAGTAGTCAATTATATTCTCCAACTGCAGTGTCAATAGCAAATGCAATAGGAACTTCTGGGCAGCCATATTTCACATTAAATGGAATGGCTTTAGGAGGTTATAGCGCTACTATTGAGAATACTATAATAAATAGTATAAATTCAAATTATAGTGCTACTACTGCAGATGTAAATGCTGGATTTGAATGGAGAATTGAAAATGATACTATTTACGTGGAGACGTTAACCGAGTTTTTTAGTTCTGTAAATGGAGATTATAATATTGCTGTTTATGTTAGTGAAGATAATGTTAATGCATATCAAGCAAATTATGATCCGAATATTCCGAATGGAAATATAAATCATCAACATATTTTAAGAACAAGTGTTTCCCAAAATGCTTTTGGAGTGCAAGTTGCATCTGGCAGTATAGCTTCTGGATCAACTTTTTCAAATACACAAAAGATAGCTCTAGAATCATTTTGGAATGAAAATAATATTCACTTAGCAGCTTTTATTTGGAAAAATAATGGTGGGAATTATGACTTTGTTAATGCAAATGATGATGGTGAAAAAATAATATTGACTTCAGATGATAAAGTGAGTAGAGGAAATATTAACCTTCAAATTTCCCCAAATCCTGTGATAGATAAATTGTCAATAAAGTCAAATAATTTAAATGTCAATTCATTAGTAAGGTTAGTTGATTTTTCTGGAAGAATTGTTTATCAAAATAAAATTGAGGAAGGTGCAAATGCTGGTTTAGATATTTCTGTTGCCAATTTAGCTTCTGGTAAATATATCGTTTCTATCATTTCTAATGAAACAATAAGCTCAGAGCAGGTTATTGTTAAATGATTCGAATTTAAAATTGCAAACAATATTTATCCAATTAATACGTAATTTAGCGTAGAATTGCGCCAAATATTGATGAAGAATTTTATTGTCATTTTTTTATTACTAATCTCTTTTTTAAGTGATGCTCAAATAGGTGGAACAAATACTTATGAGTTTTTGAATGTTCCTATTTCTGCTAGAGTTGCTGGTTTAGGAGGGGGTGTAATTGCAGTTAAAGATAATGATCCAACTTTAGCTATTTCAAACCCATCACTACTAAATTCAGAAATGAACGGAATGGCAACTTTTTCATATTTAAATTACTTTTCAGACATTAATCATGGGTTTTTCTCTTATGTAAGAGATTTTAATAAAGTTGGAACTTTCTCAGCAGGTATTAGGTATTTAGATTACGGAACCTTTGTAGAAACAGATGAGGGTGGGAATGAACTGGGCAAGTTTACTGCTTCAGAATATGCTTTAGTATTGGGTTGGGGTAAAC
>JAQXDJ010000066.1 GCA_029251425.1 Vicingaceae bacterium | reverse complement strand
AGTTAATGATTTACTTGACTTTTCAAAGGTAGAGACTGGTAATCTTTCATTAGAATTAGTTGCATTTAACTTGAATAAGTTAATCAAAAAAACTGTCGAAATTGTTAGCTTAAAAGCTGACAAAAATGGAGTTGAAGTCACATTTGAAATAGATTCTAATCTGCCTAAAACATTAAAAGGTGACCCTACAAGATTAGGTCAGGTTTTGTTAAACTTATTAAGCAATGCAGTTAAATTTACAACTAATGGTTCGGTTATAGTTTATGTGAATTTGATTAATAGGATAAATAATAAGCATAAAATAGAATTTGTTGTAAAAGATGAAGGAATTGGCATTGCTGAAGAAGAATTAACAAATATTTTTAAAGATTTTAAACAAGCGAATGATTCTACATCAAGACTCTATGGAGGAACAGGTTTAGGGTTATCTATTAGCCAAAAAATAGTAAAATTGATGAATGGTGACTTAGAAGTTCTAAGTGAATTAGACAAGGGGTCTGAATTCTTTTTTACAATTGAATTAGAAGATGCTGAACTTGAGAATTCTGGAAAGGAATTAAATGATAATTACGAAATAATAAATAACTTTAATCAGTGTGAAATACTATTGGTAGAAGATAATCCAGTTAACAGCTTAATGGCAATAACGATTCTTGAGAAGTGGAACTGCAAAGTTGATTTAGCTGAAAATGGAATAGAATCAATAGAAAAATTGAAGGTGCAATCATACGATCTTATATTGTTGGATATGACCATGCCTAAAATGGGAGGAATAGAAGCATCTAAAATTATTAGAAATGAACTGAAGATTGAAACACCTATTATTGCGTTAACAGCCAATGCTACTAAAGGAGATAGCGAAAAATGTATAGAGGCAGGAATGAATGATTATTTATCTAAGCCCTATCATCAGATCGATTTAAACCACATTCTTATAAAATGGGTTAAAATTAAGAAGGTGGCATCAGTTGAGACTTTAGTTAACCTTTCCAAATTAGAGACCATGGGGGATTCTGAATTTTTAGAGAAAATGGTCAATTTATTTTTAGTTGAATCTGAAAAGGATATTTTATTGTTTAAAACAGCTATAAAAGAATCAAATTTTGATCAGATTCGTTTGATCGCTCACAAAATAAAACCATCAATAGACTATATATGTTTGCCTCGATTATTTGATGAAGTTAAAGCAATTGAAATTTATGAGGAAGATGATAGTATATTTTTAGAAAAGGTACAGACTTTCATTCACGATTTAGAATTGGTTTTAAAGCAATTAAGGCAACGCAAATAATTCCCAAAATAGGAAAAATCAAATCTTTTTAAAACAGAAAATAATATCTAAACTATATAAACACCTGAATTACAGTATTTTATTTTTTTTGGAACACTTTAGGCTAATGTAGGTTTGAATTAAAACTTACACTATGAAAAAGAAAAAAGTATTCCTAATTAGTTTCAATCAATTAACTACAGAGTTTTGGAGGCAACACCTCAATTTCGACAATGTTCATTTGTTTCACTGGAGCAAACCAGAACATGGATTAAACAATCTTACAACCATTTGGCCTGATATAATTATTGTTGACGGTTACTTTTCTAAAGATTCTTATGAGAATTACTTGAAGAAGATTATTAGTTTAAAATCGAACATCAAAACATTTTGTTTAACACCAAAACCTAAGGCATATGACAAAACTGTTTTTATCCATGAGAACCTTTTTATTTCAAAATTGGATGAAGAGGTTATAAATAAAATCAACAATGCCATACAGCCAATTAAAGAACAAAATCAATTAGAACTAACAGCCTAAATTTTAAAGCCATGAAAAACTTACCCAAAATATTTATTGTTGAAGATGATGCTTTTTATGCAAGTCTTCTTACAAATGAGATTATAAAAAACAGATTAGGAG
>JAQXDJ010000181.1 GCA_029251425.1 Vicingaceae bacterium | reverse complement strand
CCAACTCCAGTTTTTTTATTTATGATATTTCCGTTCAGGTTAAATTTCAGCTTCTCTAAAGCTATTTCACCTTTTTTAATTTGATAAATATTAGTGATTTGGTTAACGTTAAGAATGGTGTTTAAAACAATGTTTTTGTTTTTTAAAATAGCTTCATCATTATCGTTTATTTGATTAATCATAAAGTTGGCTTGGGTGTTTAAAGCAAACTCTTCTTTAGAAAAATTTCCTGATAAAGTTGCGCCAACAACTTCAATGTCCATATCTAATTTTTTATACTCATTAAGCACATAAAAATTGACACGCTTTAGTGTTAGTCGTTCTAATTCTAAGGCAAGCGAATTGTTAGTGCTGTCCTTTGATGCTTTCCAAAAGTGGTAGTTGTCATTTCCGTACTTGTCAATGTTAACATTGATCATTCCATCAACTATTGCAATTTTTTTAATGATGTAATTTTCTTGTAGAATATCAATAATGTTAAACTGCAAGTAAACTGATTGTGCTTTAAAAAGCTCTCCTTTTTTTTCTTTTTTAGTTACTTCTTCTGCTGTTATTTCCTTAAACTCTAGAGAGGCATAAGGGAATTTTTTAAACACCGAAAATTCAATTGCACCAACATCTACTTTAGTAGCTATGCTATTGTTAACTTGTTGTAAAATATAGCTTTTAACCTTGTCTTCGTAAACAGTAGAAAACACAACGCCTATAACCACAAAAATGGCAAGGAGTACACCCAAAATAATTGATATGGTTTTTAATTTTTTCACTTACTTCTTTTTACAAAATGTCAGTTCGAGTGTCCCGAAACATTTCGGGATGTATCGAGAACAACATTTTGTTTTAAATCATTGATTCTCGAAACAATTCGCTTTGAGCGAATTACTCGAACTAGCAATGATATAATCATTAAACGTAAAGTTTAAAATTCTATTTTATTTAACCACAAAATAGAATTAGAAAAGAAACTTATTAGCAAGGAGTTGTTTATTGTGTTTCGGGAATGATTAATAAAAAAGCCTCAATCTAATGATTGAGGCTTTAGCTTTTTTAGATGATTTTAGGTTTAAATCATCCTTGCTTCATTTGTAATTGACCAACTTCTTTTTCTGTAAGAAAACGCCATTGCCCACGAGCCATGTCTTTTTTAGTTAAACCAGCAAAATAAACCCTGTCTAGTTTTACAACATTGTAGCCTAAGTGCTCAAACATTCGTCTAATAATTCTGTTTTTACCAGAGTGTAATTCTATACCTACTTGGTTTTTCTTTTCGCCTGTACCAACATAAGTTGCTACATCTGCCTTAGTAAAACCATCTTCTAATTCAAAACCATCTAAAAGGTGTTGTAAATGGTTAGAAGTAACGTTTTTGTCTAAATGTACGTTGTATATTTTTTTAACACCAAATTTAGGGTGCGTTAATTTTTTGGTTAAATCACCATCATTAGTTAGCATTAAAACACCAGTAGTTGCTCTGTCTAATCTTCCAACAGGGTAAACTCTTTCTTTTAGCTTTCCTAATAATTGTAAAACGGTTCTTCTTCCAAAAGGATCATCAACAGTAGTAATAAAATCTTTAGGCTTGTTCATTAATAAATAAACTTTCTTTTCACCTCTAATAGACTCTCCACCATAGTTTACCTTATCTTCCGGAGAAACCTTAAACCCCATTTCTGTTACCACAACTCCATTAACTTTAACAACACCAGCAGCAATTAATGTGTCAGCTTCTCTTCTAGAAGCAATGCCAGCTTGGGCTAAAAATTTATTTAAACGAATTTTACCATCGTTAGCTTTAGTGTGAGGATTATTATTACTCTTTCTGTTAGGGTCAGCCTTTCTTAAAGGAGCTTTAGTATATGTTCCAGCTTTTCTGTAAGGTTTTCCATCTCTACTTGGTCTGCTTTCACTATTAGAGTTTTCTTCTTTACTTGGTTTATTATTACTACTTGATCTACGTGCTTTTGTAGCTGGTCTTGCTTTGCTTGAACCTCTTGCTCCTCTGCTAGGTTTGCTGTCTTTATTTGGTTTTCTTCTCTTGTTTTCCATGGTGTGTGGTGTTCTTGTTGTTCTGTATTATCTTACTTCTCCTCCGTTATCAATTACTTTTTCTGGCGAAACAAAAGCTAAACTTCCTTCGTTGTTTTCTGCCATTAAAATCATCCCTTGAGATTCTATTCCTCTAATTTTACGAGGAGCTAAGTTTATTAAAACAGAAACTTGTTTTCCAATTACATCTTCAGGTTTGTAGTGCTCAGCAATTCCAGAAACAATTGTTCTTTCATCAATTCCAGTATCAACTGTCATTTTTAATAATTTATCTGCATCAGGATGTTTCTCTGCAGTTAAAATGGTACTAATTCTAATGTCCATTTTAATAAATTCGTCAAAAGTAATTTCGTCTTTCATTGGTTTTGCTTTTGGGTTTGATTGGTTAACCGTTGTTGCTTTTAATTTTTCTATTTGCGCCTCAATTGCATCATCTTCTATTTTTTGATACAACAATTCTGCTTTATTGATTTGGTGACCTTCACGAATGAGGTCTAATCGACCTAAATCTTCCCAATTTAAAATATTTAGGTTGAGCTGTTGTAATAATTTCTTGGAAGTATTTGGTAAGAAAGGTTTTACTGCAATGGCTAGATTGGCAACAACTTGAAGCGAGAAATTTAAAATTGCAGCAACTTCTTCTTTTTTACTTTCATCTTTTATTAGTTTCCATGGTTCGGCATCTGCCAAGAATTTATTTCCTAAACGAGCAAGACCCATTGTTTCAGTTAAACCTTCTTTAAAGTTGTAATTTTCTATACTGTCTTCTATTTTTTCTTTCATGCTGAATAATTGTCCAGCAGTTATTTGATGCATTGCATCAACAGCGAAGTTGTGTGATGAAGGTACGATACCATCATAATATTTATGAGTTAACACAATTGTCCTATTTACAAAGTTTCCTAAAATAGCAACTAATTCACTATTAACTCTTGTTTGATAATCTTTCCAAGTAAACTCACTGTCTTTAGTTTCTGGAGCAATAGAAGTTAAAACGTAACGTAATTCATCTTCTTTATTTGGAAAATCTTCAATGTATTCGTGTAGCCAAACTGCCCAGTTTCTTGAGGTAGAAATTTTATCTCCTTCTAAATTTAAAAATTCGTTAGCAGGAACATTGGTTGGTAAAATATAATCTCCATGAGATTTTAAGATGATTGGGAATATAATAGCATGAAAAACAATGTTATCTTTTCCAATAAAATGAACCAATTCAGTATCCTCTTTTTTCCAATAATCTTCCCAATTTTTGTTATTGTCTAATGCCCATTGTTTAGATGCAGATATGTAACCAATAGGAGCATCAAACCATACATATAAGACTTTTCCTTCGCCACCTTCAACAGGAACTTTAATTCCCCAATCTAAATCTCTAGTTATTGATCTTGGCAATAAACCATTATCTATCCAAGATTTACATTGTCCAATTACTTGCTTTCTCCAAGTTGAAGCATCATGCTGTTCAACTCCATCTAACCTTCCTGTTTCAATCCATTCTTTCAACCATTTTTCGTGGTCGTTCATTGGTAAAAACCAGTGAGTTGTTTCTTTTAAAACAGGAACATTTCCACTAATGGTAGATTTTGGATTTATTAATTCGGTAGGGCTTAATGTTGACCCACATTTTTCACATTGATCACCATAAGCACCATCAGAATCACATTTTGGACAAGTCCCTACTATGTATCTATCAGCTAAAAATTGATTGTTTTCTTCATCATAAAACTGCTCTGTAGTTTGTTCTATAAAAGCACCTTTGTCGTGCATGTCATTAAAAAACTCACTAGCAGTTTCGTGGTGTATTTTTGATGATGTTCTATGGTAAATATCAAATTCAATCCCAAAATCGTTAAACGCTTTTTCAATAATTGCATGGTTTTTATCTACAATTGCTTGAGGGGTTGTGCCTTCTTTTTTAGCCCTAAGTGTAATGGCAGCACCATGCTCATCAGAACCACAAACAAAAAGAACATCCTTCCCTTTTGCTTTTAAATATCTCGAATAAATATCGGCAGGCAAGTAACATCCAGCAATATGTCCTAAGTGTAAAGGTCCATTTGCGTAGGGTAATGCTGCTGTTATCGTATGTCTTTTAGCTTCTTTCATGTCAAATGTCAGCTCAATTTGTTATTTTCGTTTCTCGATAATTACCATTTTGGTACTGAGAAAATTCGGTGCAAAGTTACGTTTTATAAATTTTAAAAAATGCAAAAACCAGCCAATTTAAAACAAGGGGATAAAGTTGTGATTCTTTCTACTGCTCGTAAGATTTCTAAAGCTGAAATTGGGTCTGCAGAAAAGGTGTTTGAGGCTTGGGGTTTAGAGGTGGTTTTAGGCGCTAATTTGTTTAATGAAGATTGTCAGTTTTCAGGAACAACAGATCAACGAATTACTGATTTACAATCGGCTTTAGATGATGAAACGATAAAAGCTATTTTTTGTGCAAGAGGAGGGTATGGAACAGTTAAAATTATTGATGAGTTGGATTTTACTAGCTTTAAAAATAATCCAAAATGGATTGTTGGGTATAGTGATGTAACGGTTTTACACGATCATATTAATCAAAATTTTAATGTTGAGACTTTACATGCAACCATGCCAATTAATTTTCCTTCAAACACAAAACAGAGTTTAGATAGTTTGAAAAATGCTTTGTTTGGAGAAAATTTAAATTATGATTTTGATACTAATCAAATGAACAGAAATGGGGATGCAGAAGGGGAGGTGGTTGGTGGAAATCTATCAATTATTTACAGTTTAACAGGAACTAATTCTCAAATTGAAACAACAAGTAAAATTTTATTTTTAGAAGACTTGGATGAGTATCTCTATCATATTGATAGGATGATGATGAATTTAAAACGTGCAGGGATATTGGAAAATTTAGCAGGCTTAATAGTTGGAGGAATGTCTAACATGAATGACAATACAATTCCTTATGGTAAAACTGCTAAGGAGATTATTTTAGATGCAGTTAACGAATACAATTACCCTGTGTGTTTTGATTTTCCTGCAGGTCATATTGATGATAATAGAACTTTAATAATGGGGAGAAAAGCTAAGTTAAGTGTTTCGGGTAATTGTAGTTTGAAATTTAGTTAAGATGGCAGAACATAATTTACTTGGAGAAAAAGGGGAGAAGTTAGCTAAAGAATATTTAGAAGGTTTGGGATATAAAATTATAGCGTTAAATTGGCGAGAGCGTAAATTTGAAATTGATTTGATTGCTATAGATCAACAGGAAATTGTTTTTGTAGAGGTGAAAACTCGAAGTACGGATGTTTTTGGAAATCCTGAAGAAGCAGTTACTTCTACAAAACAACAACACTTAATAAATGGTGCGGATTATTACATTCAGAAAAATGAAATTGATTTAGAGTGTAGATTTGATGTGATTTCCGTTGTGTTGAATTCAAATCAAAAAGAGATAAAGCATTTTAAAACTGCATTTTTGCCTAGTTTCTAAGGAGTAATAATTTCAATTACATCTTCTCCTGTTTTTACATTTTTAGCGTAAACTTCTACAGCTGTAATGTTCGGAAACCAAAAGGTTCCGCCATCAATTTGAATAAAAATTCGGTTGATGTTGAGGAGTTGGTCTTTGTATTTAGAGTAAACTTCAAAATGGTTATTGTTGTTTTTCTTTAATGTAAAATACATTTTTTTGCTCGATACAAATCTAAAAGTAGCAAAGTCTTTGTCAATTTTCAGGAATTTAAGGCCGTAAGCGTATTTTTTTTGTATCCATGTAAGTGGTTTGATTTTTCCACCTTCAGTATTTCTAATCCAATAAATATTAATAGGATTTTCAGCATCAAAATTGCCAGACCCATCAATATTTACATCGTAAAATATTTGGTTATTGTCTTTACTTCGCTCAATTTTAAAAAGAGAAGTGAGGGTGTTTGAATCACCATGTTCAGATTTTGAAAAGGCAAAAAGTAATAGGCAAACTGAAGCGAGGATTGTTAGTTTAAGTTTTTCCAATTGAATGAATTGTAATTTAAAAGCAAACAAATATATAATTGTTATCTCAAAATAAGTTGTAAAGTGAAAAATTAAAAGGGTATAAGGCTATTTGATTTGTATTTTTTTACTTCTTTACCTAAATCGTTTAAATACTTAATTTCTTATATTTTTTAAGGGTTTAGGCAGCTTATGTGTTTTTGTTTTCGTCTTTTGTTTATTATAAATTGTTATTTTTGAATTTAATAAAATGACATAATATACTGTAATATAGTGCTATATATTTTTTAAATACTAATCTAAAGCGATTTAGATTAGTAAGTGTTAATCGAGAAACCGATTTAAAACAATTTGATTATGAAGAACAACTATAAATTAATAATTGCATTAATATTTATTTTAATCAATCAATTTTCTTACGGGCAGTATTGTGCTTCTGGGGCAACGAGTACAGCTGATTCTGGCTGTAATGGGGTTCAGTTGGCAGGGAATACAATAACATTAAATAATCCTACAACAAATTGTGGAACCTATACTGATCATACTTCGGGTGTTAATGTTCCTGATATGACTCCAGGTAGTTCTTATACTGTAAATGTAACGAATGGTACATGTGGAGGTAATTATGGTAGAGTTGCTAATGTTTGGATTGATTTTAATAATGACAATGATTTTTTAGATGCGAATGAGATGTTGGGTACTGGTACAGTTAATAATGCTACTGCTGGATTTGTTCATGTAATAAATTTTACTGTTCCCGTAGCAGCAACAATTGGAAATTTAAGAATGCGTGTTATTGTTCAAGAAGGCGGAACGGCTAATAATTCTTGCGCTTCTTACACTTGGGGAGAAACGGAAGATTATACGGTTAATATTGTTTCGCCAGGTCCAATGACTTACTCTTCTTATACTGTTACTCAGGCGAACACTTCAAATGTAAACCCAGGACTAGTTGATAACGAGTTGTTGAGGGTTCAAATAAATACTACAGGAAATACTTCACCAATAAGTTTAACAGATTTACAATTTAATTTAGGAGGGTCTTCAAATATTGGAGATTTTACGGGGAATATGAAAGTTTATTATACAGGTAGTTCTACTGTTTTTTCTACTGCAAGTTTATTTGGTTTTTCTGCTGTGGCTGCAGGTACTTTTAACTGGGTGACGGTTAATGGTGTTCAAGTGCTACAACCTGGAGCAAATTATTTTTGGTTGGCGGTAGATGTGGCCCCCGGAGCAACTGTTAGTAATGTTATTGATGGCAGATGTAGGAGGGCAATGGTAAATGGGGCTGATGTAATCCCTGTTGTTGAAAACCCTGGAGGGAATAGACCAATTGTTTCTTGGGGTGCGGTTTCTCCTGGGGGAGTAAGTAATAATGTTACTGCTTGGTTTGATGCAAGTAATGGAACTTCTACAATTACTGATGGCGCTGCTATGGGGACTTGGAGCAATAGTGTTACAAATGTAGGAGTACCGTCTATTACTTCAGCAGGAACTGCTAGACCAAGATATCAAACAAATGAAATTAATTTTAATCCTGTTATAGAGTTTGATGGTGTAAATGATTATTTAGATCAAACTTCAACATTAGGGTCTGACTTGTTTGGTGTTGGAGGTAATACAATTTTTATGATGCATAGGTTTCGTTCAGGATTGGTTTATTTTAAATGGGAGCAAGGGCCTACTAGTTCTCCTAGGGTTGGTTTTGAAAGATCAGCAGGGAAGGTTCGATTTGATTTTCCAAATGATAATGGCGCGAGTCAGGCAGTAGGTACAATAAATTTTAGTGGTGTTGGTGAAATTGTTACAGCTCATCATGAGTCTAACCTTTCTACATTAAGAGTTAATGGAGCGCAGGATATAACAAAAACTACGAGTGGTACTTTTAATAATACTACAAATGAGCAGTTTGTAATAGCTGCAAATGACTTTGGTAACCCACTAGGATTTTGTAATATGGATTATGCTGAATTAATAATTTATAATGCTGGAATTTCAGTTTCAGATATGAGAAAAGTTGAAAGTTACATGTCTGTAAAGTATGGGGTTACAATGGGAGGTAATGGTTCTGGGGTAGGATATGTTTCGGCTTATGGAGCTTCAATTTGGGATGCAAATACTAGTTATCATAATGATGTGACTGGTATTGCAAAGGATTTAGTTGTGCAAGTTTTGGATCAGCCAAAATCTCAATCAATTAATACTGGTTCTACAATGCCATTTACAATTGCTCACAACACAATTGCAAGTCCAACTTCAATTTCTACTGATAATTCTTATGTGGTTGTTGGGCATGATGGTGGTGATGTTACTAATAATACAGTTGTTTCTTATACACATGCTTCAACTGCAATTCAGGTTCAATTAAATAGAATTTTTAGAGTACAAACAACAAACCTTCCAACAGGGAAAGCAGTTAATGAAATGGAAGTAGAGATAGATATGAGTAGTGTTCCTGGTTTAGCAGGTGGTTTTGGTTTGGGTGCTGCAAATGCTGCTGCTGCTTTGCGCTTATTGTTAGATGATAATACAACTTTTGGACAAGGAGCAGTAAATGAAAGGGCTTATACTAATTCAGGTGTAAGTGGAAACTTAATTAAATTTAGAATTCCTTTTAGTGACTTGCCAGCAAATGGAGTATATTTCTTTACAATTGGATCTATCAATGGTGCAATAGCGCCATTACCAATTGAGTTGATAGCGTTTAATGCGGATTGTAATAAGAAAATAGAGTTGAACTGGACAACTGCTTCTGAAATCAATAACGACTATTTTACGGTAGAAAGGAGTTTAAATGGGGTTGATTTTGAAGCTCTTACTGTTATAAGTGGAGCAGGGAATAGTAATGATATAAAAAAATATTCTTGGATTGATGAAAGTAATTCTAGCGAAGTTTCTTATTACAGATTGAAACAAACCGATTTTGATGGAGTAGTTTCTTATTCAGATTTGAAAATAGCTAGTTGTGATGAGGAAGTTCAGTTTGGAGTTTATCCAAATCCAACTTCAAATAGCGTGACTCTTAGTTTTAATTCAGAAATTAATATACAATATCAAATTGTTTCTCTTGATGGTAGAGTTATTCAAGAAGGGGATTTTGTTCAAAATAAAAAACTT
>JAQXDJ010000170.1 GCA_029251425.1 Vicingaceae bacterium | reverse complement strand
GTATTGTTTGGAGCCATTTTATTTATAGTGTTATACATTATAAACCATTATGTCATTCCTTTAATTAAGCGAAAACAACACCAAATAAATAAGTATTGGCAAAAATTTCAGATAATAGCTTGGCTGCTTTTTACAGGCATGTTTTTTATTGCACTAATTAGAGCAAACCTATTTATAACGTTAACTTTTATGGTTATCATTTTAGGGTTAGGTTGGAATTTTTGGAGCAATATATTTTCAGGAATTGTTATTCGTTTTAACAACCAATTTGAACCAGGAGAAGTAATTGCTACAGATTTTGCTAAAGGAGAGTTAAAAGCTATTAATTTATCGCAATCAGAATTAATTAACGACAAAGGAGAAACGATAGTTGTTCCGAATAAAAAATTAAGAGGAGCTGTTTTAACACATTACCACAAAAAAAGCAATGTACAAATGCATGCTTTTACAGTTGAGTTAGCCGATAAAACAACCGAAGCGGTTTATCAATTAGCCATTAACTGTCCGTTTATATCTGCCAACCAAAAAATAGAAGTAGAAAGAACTCAAGGAAATGAATTTACCATTAATGCTGCAGTTATTGACAGCTCTTTTGTTGACAAAGTGAATAGTTATTTTTTGAAGCAAGTTTAAAAAATGAACAAAGAAGAAAATAAAAATAGTATTGATTATATTAAAAAGTATTGGCCTATATCAATTCTATTGATAGGATTAATTATGTTCTCTATTACTTCTATTGAAAGTGATAAGACAAACAAAAAGATGAAAGCAGAATATCCTTACATTCAAACTGAAGATTCATTAAATGGACAGATTACTAAGATCATAAAACAAAAGAGAGGAAATGAATTAAAAGTAGAATTGAAAAGTGGAGTTAAGAAATCAATTGGATGGGCTACAAATGAAATTTATAACCCTAAAGAGTTGACTGATTTTGTTATGATCAATGATTCTATTTTTAAACCCTCTTATTCAGATGATTTTTTTGTTTATAGAAATGGTAATCGATATGATTTTCTATTATTCAATTATTTAAATGAATAAGACACTAAAACAATCGTAAACTAATAAACATTAAGACTGTCCTTATTAAGTAATAATATGAAGGCTTTAATAGAAACAGAAAGATTACTCTTAAGAGAAATTACCATAGATGACAAAGAGGAAATGTTTCGATTACATTCTAATTCTATTGTACAAAAATATACAGGAGAAGCTCTAGTAGAATCTGTAGAAAAGATGGAAGAGATAATACAGACAAGAATTATCAATTATGAGAAGTACGGATACGGAAGATGGGCTACTTTCCTTAAAGATGGAATGCAGTTTATTGGCTGGTCTGGCTTAGCGTACTTACCTGAGTTTGATGAAATTGATATTGGTTATAGGTTCTTACCTAAATATTGGGGAAAAGGATATGCCACAGAAGCATCTCAAGCAATTTTAGAATACGGTTTTGATAAACTCGAATTAAGACGGATAATAGCAATTGCCATGAAAGAAAATATAGCTTCTACAAGAGTTATGGAAAAAATTGGAATGAAATTCGACAAATTTGCACCATACGAACCTGGCAGTAAAGATGTTGCTTGGTATTGGTGTGATAAAAATCTTATTACGAAAAAAGGCTTTCATTACTGAAAGCCTTTGGTTGCGGAGGGAGGGGGATTCGAACCCCCGGTACAGTTTCCCGTACACATGTTTAGCAAACATGCGGTTTAAGCCACTCACCCACCCCTCCGTTAAGGGACGACAAAAATAGCAATCAAATTTTAAAGAAAAAGTAATTGCTGTATTTTTTTCTCTAATTATTTAAAATTGTTTTAATATCAGGCTTAAAGTACAACGCACTCTTTAATACTTTACCATCTTCACGGTAAATTGGCTCTCCTTTTTCATCCAACTTACTCATGTTACTCGATTGTATTTCTCTAAACACTTCTTCTATTTTATGCTGTAATCCATGCTTTAACAATGTTCCACATAAAATATATAACATATCTCCACAAGCATCAGCAATCTCTACTAAGTCACCATTTTCAGCAGCTTCCAAATACTCTTCATTCTCTTCCTTCATCAATTCATAACGCAATTGATAATCCTTTTTTTCAATTTCGGCAATTGGAGCTTCCTCATTTCCAATCTTAAATGCTTCATGAAATTCCTTAACCATATCAATGGTTTCTTTTAAACTCAATGAACTATTCATTCTTTACAATTTTTTGATTTACAATTTCTTTACCATTCGCTTCTATCTTTAACACATAATTACCTGCATTTAAAGGAAGTGTTGAAAATACCAGTTCATTCAATCCTTCTTTTGCTGTTCTTTTAATTAAATCAGTAACTATTTTACCTGAAACATCATAAATTTTAGCAATAATCTCACTATCAGTATCCAAGTTAAACTGAACTGCAAATCGGTTGACAAACGGATTTGGATAAATTTTACTTTCACCTTCTAAAGCTATCGTTTCGCCATAAACTAAAGTCGTCATAAAACAACCTCTTGAATCCGTTATTTCTACCTCTACAGAATCACCTAAACAAACATTAGTTGTTGTGTTAGAACTATTAGTCACATCATTTTTCCAATTAAAACTATACGGTGGAAAACCACCACTTACAGTTAATGAAATATCTTGTTTACACATTGATGCCTGGTTTGTTCTATTTATAACAGCAGTTAATGTACTCGAATCAGGACTTATTAACTCTGCACAATATCCACTATTCCTTCTATTAGATAAAGCATAATAACCAAAAGAAAACACACTCCCTGGCTTCTTATAATAACGTTGTAACCCAAAATAATCTCCCCAACGCTCATAAGTACCTGATAATCTATCAATATAATTCTCTCCAGAAACAATTACTTTCTCATCAGAATAATCCCCATAATTATCATGATAAATACATGAAATACCTGGGAAATCAGTAAAAGATGTATAATTGAATGAAATCATTGTTTCAATATCACAAGGTTCATTTCCTGTCCAAGCAATATTAGGATACCCGTAATCTTTAGTTACATCTCCTATAATATTAGCAGTAATACTTGGCTGACTATTAATGGAAGCAACAGTTCCGTGATAAATTGCAGAATAACCAGTAAGAGGATTTACTGTATTTGATACAAATTGCACGTTATCACCAATTTTAATTGCTCCCAAAACTCTTGCATCATTAGTTTGGAGTCCACTAGTAACATCAGATGTGTCTGTATCAAATTGTCGTCCATTTGGTGGCATACCATACATTACATCAGATTGAAAAACATCAATAGAAAGTGAAGTTGTAGCATCTGTGGAAGCACCTTCTACATGTAATACAAAAACAGAATCATTAGCTAAATCAAAGTTTCGATTAGATAATAAAAAAAGTTCATCAACAGCACCATCTGCACCTTGCACAGGATGAAGATTTCTAATAAAATTACCACCATATTTAATATCATCATAAAAAACAGAATTTAATGTAGCATCTCCATTATATCCTTTTTGCTTTTCTATTTGCCAAATTACAGAGCCATCAAACCCTATTTGCCATGAAACATTTGGCACAATTAAGTTCCCTGTAATAAAGAGGTCTGCATCTGTAACTGATATTGCTGGAAAGTCGGTCCATCTATTATTGTTTAATGGGTTTCCTGGTAAACTGTAAACATTCCAAGCATCATTAGGATTATTAGTAGTTGAAAAGCAAATGATTATTTTACTTGTAGCAGGAGCATTATCTTTTAAAAACACCAAAATAAAACGATCTGCTTCTTTATCGTAAATAATTTTTGGGTCGTAATAATTTTCTGAAGAAGATCCAGCAGCCATTGACTGCAGTGAAAGTGTAGCATTTGTAAAAACGACAGATTCAGTATTTAAATCGTATGCATAAATTACAGAGTTAACCCCTAACAACACAAGACCACTATCAGAAACTGCCATTGTGTTATCATTAGGAATACCCCCATAAATAGGATAAGGGTTTCCGTTAATCTCTCTTTCCAAAGGAAAACTCTGCCCAACCAATGGTGAAGAAGCTATTTTCTTTGCTTTATCTTTAGTCGTTTTTTTTGATGGATAAAGCTTTTTTATTTTACTTTTTTGTTCTAAAATATATGATTTAATAGACTCCCCTCCTGGCAAAGGAGCCTCATGGTTTATTAAATTCGGATCATAAGTTTCAGGTATTGATTTTGGATTTACAACATTTTCCTTTGTAATAGCGATTTTTTTACTTTTAAAAGATCCTTTATCTTGTGAAAAGATAGTGTTAAATAAAGTAAGAAAGGTAAGTAATAACAGTATTTTCATAGCTTCTGTCTAAATTATGTAAGTAAAAATAATCATTATACTTAGCTTAATATATCAAAACCATAAATTGATTGTT
>JAQXDJ010000155.1 GCA_029251425.1 Vicingaceae bacterium | reverse complement strand
AAGCAATAACAAATAAAATTGTAAATCTTGACGTTCCAATTTCATTAGGAATAGTTACGTTGTATTTAAAAAGCGCTTACGATATTTTTTCAGGAAATGGTCCAGGTTATATGGATTCTTTTGCTGGGTTTATTTTGTTTTTATTGGTTGGGAAGTGGTTTCAAGACAAAACCTACCAAGCATTATCTTTCGATAAAGATTACAAGTCTTACTTTCCGTTAGCAATAACACAACTATTGAAAGGAGAGGAAATAATTAAGCCTGTTAAGGACGTTGAAAAGGGCGATCGACTTTTAATTAAGAATGATGAAATTATTCCGACCGATGCAGTTGTTATTAATGGAAAGGCAAGTATCGATTATAGTTTTGTTACGGGAGAATCGAAACACATATCTAAAAAAGTTGGAGATCAAGTTTATGCTGGAGGTAAGCAAGTAGGAAATAGTATTGAAATTGAAGTGGTAAATACTTTAAATCAGAGTTATTTAACACAACTTTGGAATCAGAATATAAATAAAAAAGAAGACAATAATAATCTAGAAAATATAAATACGAAGCTTAGTCATTACTTTATTTTAATTGTTTTAGGGATAAGCTTGATAGCAGGAATTATTTGGAGTGTAATTGCTCCAGAACACATTTTTAATGTTATTGTTTCTGTGTTAATTGTGGCTTGTCCTTGTGCTTTGGCTTTATCAATTCCGTTTACTTTTGGTAATGCAATGAGAATTGCAGGAGAAAATAAACTCTATTTAAAGAATACAGATGTAATTGAAAAATTAGGTAAGGTAACTGATATTGTTTTTGATAAAACAGGAACATTAACATTTCAAAATCAAGCATCTATAAAATTTGTAGGGAATGAACTTAAAAAAAATGAAGAAGAGTTAATCTTAACTTTAGTAAGAAATTCAGCACACCCGTTAAGTAGAATTTTGTATGATTTCTTAAAAGAAAAAGCTGCTTTTTTAGATGGGATTACAAATTATAAAGAAGTTCCTGGAAAAGGAGTTTGTGGTGAAATTAATGGAATAGAAGTTTATGTTGGTTCGCAAGAATGGGTTGGAAACAATGAAGAGGTGAATCAACTATCAACACGTATTTACATTAAAATTTCAGGAGTTTTAAAAGGGTTTTATGAAATTGAAAACAAATACCGAACAGGCTTTGAAACAACAATTGAAAAACTAAACAACAATTATAACCTTCATGTCTTGTCTGGCGATAATGAGAATGAAAAGCATAATTTAATGAGTTATTTTAAAGAAGGTTCAAACCTTCATTTTAATCAACAACCAATTGATAAGTTAAATTACATTAAGAGCCTGAAAAATGAAAACAATACCATAATGATGGTGGGTGATGGCTTGAATGATGCTGGAGCTTTAAAACAAAGCGATGTGGGAATTGTTATTTCTGAAGATGTTTATAATTTTACTCCAGCATGCGATGGTATTTTAGATGCCAATATGTTTACAAAAATTCCTGATTATCTTCAATTCGGAAAGTATAGCTTGTCAGTTCTTAAAGTGAGTTATGTCATTTCTCTCTTATATAATTTAATAGGATTATCTTTTGCTATCACCAACCAACTATCTCCGTTGGTAGCCGCTATATTAATGCCATTGAGTTCTATTTCGGTAGTATTAATAGCAACTTTGCTCATTCGATTTTATGGCAATCGCCATTTTAAAAATTAAAAAACTGACGAGAATCAGTTTTTATGCTGACTTGTATTTCATCTGCTGTTTTTGTTGCTTTTTACTTTTACCCTATAGTTTTAATATAGAAGGTTAGTTAGAAAATGGGAGTAATATTTTTGTTAATAGGAGTAAGTGTTGTTATTGCAGTTTTATTTCTCTCATTTTTTTTATGGGCATCAAAAACTGGACAGTTTGATGATGATTATACGCCATCTGTTAGAATTCTATTTGACGATGAACAATTAAAAGAAAATCAACTAAAGGATAATTTAAATGGAACTGGAAAAATTTAAGTACGATAATACTATCGTAAAAAACTTTGCTTACGCAACAATTATTTGGGGAATTACTGGAATGCTTGTCGGGCTTATTGTGGCTTTACAAATGTCCTTCCCATTATTCTTTAACGAGTATTTAGGGTTTAAATACATTTCTTTCGGAAGATTAAGACCGCTGCACACCAATGCAGTAATTTTTGCATTTGTGGGTAATGGTATTTTTACTGGGGTTCATTATTCTTTACAACGATTGTTGAAAACAAGAATGTGGAGTGATAAGTTGAGTAAAATTAACTTTTGGGGTTGGCAATTAATCATTGTTTGTGCTGTTGCTACTTTACCTTTAGGAATGACTTCTGGTAAAGAATATGCCGAGTTAGAGTGGTGGATTGATATTATGATTGCTGGAATATGGGTTGTGTTTGGATGGAACATGTTTGCAACTATTTTGGTAAGAAGAGTTCGTCACTTATATGTTGCCATTTGGTTCTTTATTGCAACGTTTGTAACCGTAGCAATGCTACACATTTTTAACTCTTTTGAGTTACCAATTTCTTTTATGAAAAGTTACTCTTGGTATGCAGGAGTTCAAGATGCATTAGTGCAATGGTGGTACGGACATAATGCTGTTGCATTTTTCTTAACAACACCTTATTTAGGGCTGATGTATTACTTTGTTCCTAAAGCATCAGGAAGACCTGTTTATTCTTACAGGTTATCTATTATTCACTTTTGGGCATTAATTTTCTTATACATTTGGGCAGGACCGCATCACTTGTTATATACTTCTTTACCAGATTGGGCTCAATCATTAGGTGTAGCATTTTCTATTATGTTATTGTTACCATCTTGGGGTGGAATGTTAAACGGACTATTAACGTTAAGAGGTGCTTGGGATAGAGTAAGAGATGATGTTACTTTAAAGTTTATGGTTGTAGCCTTTACTTGTTATGGTATGTCAACTTTCGAAGGACCAATGCTTTCTTTAAAGTTTTTTAACTCTATTACACACTTTACTGATTGGGTTGTGGCTCACGTTCATATTGGTGGGTTAGGATGGAATGGAATGTTCACATTTGGTATGTTGTATTGGTTATTTCCTGTATTATTTAAAACAAAATTGTTTTCTAAGAAATTGGCTAATTACCATTTTTGGATTGCAACTTTAGGTATTATGTTCTATGCAATACCAATGTATTGGGCAGGATTTGTACAGGGATTAATGTGGCAAGAATTTAAGCCAGACGGAAACTTAGAGTATGAATTTATTGATACTGTTACTAAGCTTCGTCCGATGTACATTTTAAGATCTTTTGGTGGATTCTTATTCATTATTGGAGCGGTAATTATGTCTTATAACTTATTTAAAACAGCTAAACAAGGAAGTTTTGTTGCTGATGAAGATGCAGAAGCTGCACCATTATTAAAAGCACCATCTAAAATTAAAGGTGAAGGATGGCATAAAGCATTAGAAAGAAAACCAATTAAAATGTTGGTATTTAGTTTAGTTGCAGTTGCAATAGGAGGTATAATAGAAATAATACCTACAGCCATTGTAGATTCTAATATTCCAACTATAGAAAGTGTTAAACCATACACTCCTTTAGAGTTAGAAGGTAGAGATATTTATGTAAGAGAAGGTTGTTACAACTGTCACTCGCAAATGATTAGACCATTAAGGTTTGATACGGAACGATATGGTGAGTATTCTAAAGCAGGTGAGTTTGTTTACGATCATCCATTCCAATGGGGTTCTAAAAGAACTGGACCAGATTTGGCTCGTGAAGGTGGTAAGAAAAGTAACTACTGGCACTTTAGTCACATGATTATGCCAAAAGAAACTTCTCCAGGGTCATATATGCCAGCTTATGCTTGGTTGAGAGATGATAAATTAGATACGGATTTAATTGAACGAAAAATTACAGCAATGCAAACTTTAGGTGTTCCTTATGCTGAAGGTTACGAAAAAGAAGCGTTGGGTGATTTGAAAAAACAAGCTTACGGTATTGCAGAAGACATCTATAAATCAAATCCTGATAATAGAGAGTTTACAACTACAGAAGTACAAGAGCTAAGTGAAACTGAGTTAGTAGCATTAATCGCTTACTTACAAAGATTAGGAACTGATATAAACGCTAAATAATTATGTTAAGATTTATAAAAGATAACCTTACAACGATAGATGGGATTGAAATATTCCCAATTATATCACTACTAATG
This sequence comes from Vicingaceae bacterium, assembly GCA_029251425.1. Lineage (GTDB taxonomy): Bacteria > Bacteroidota > Bacteroidia > Flavobacteriales_E > Vicingaceae. The sequence continues at coordinate 4,536 of JAQXDJ010000155.1, read as the reverse complement.
TTTACAGCCTTTTTTTTAGGATTGTTTTGGTGGGTGTTTACAGCAAATAAAAATTATATAAAAGAGATGAGCGATTATCCTTTAAACGATAAATAAGAAATGACTATGAAAATTCAAATAAAAAATAAGCTAAAATTAGTAGTCGGAATTGCAGTTGTGGTCTTTTCTATTAATGGTTTAAAAGCTCAAGATGGAGCTAAATTGTTCAGACAAAATTGTACAGCCTGTCATAAGTTAGAAGGGACTTTAGTTGGCCCTGGTTTAAAAGGGGTGCAAGCTAAATGGCAAGAAGCAGGTGAAGCGGAAAATTTGGTTAAATGGGTTCAAAATCCAGCTGAGTTATACAATAGTGGAACTTCCGAAATGGCAAAATTAGCTTGGGAAATAACTCCAATTGATATGACTCCACAAGCTTTATCAGAAGCAGATGTTCTAGCAATTTTTGAGCACATTGAAGCAGATGTTGTAGAAGAAAAAGTAGAAGAGAAAACTGAGCTAGAAAATACTTCAGAAAAGAAATCTGGGAAAATTTATACCGCAGAAGAGAAGGCTCAAATTAAAAAAGAGAATAACAATAGAAGTAGAATGATATTTTTTATGTTGCTTTTAACTGCAGGATGTTTAGTAGCAGGAATTGTTTCTTTATCTAAAACGATACAAACATTTTCTATTCTTAAAATGAAAAAAAGAGATGAAGAAGAAGATGATAAAAAAGGAAATGGAGGAGCAATAGCAACAGTAATTATTGCTTTAATTATGTTGGCTCCATTTAGTGGTTATTCAATGAGCTTTGATTTTGAAAAAGATGGTTGGTTGTTTATTTCTGATGCCGATAACATTATTTTACTTGTAGTAAACTTAGTGTTGTTATTCATTTTATTTGATCAGAAAAAAACATTAAAAACAATCATTAAAAACTACGATCCAACTTTAATTCCAGAAAAGGAAGTTGAAGAAGATGCTGCTGAATCTATCGTTAAATTATTAACTGATACTGTAGATATTGAAGATGAAGCATCTATTTTAATGGATCATGAGTTTGATGGAATTAGAGAGTTAGATAACAATATGCCACCTTGGTGGGTATGGAGTTTTGTAGCAACAGTAATTTTTGCTTTTGCTTACTTGGTGCATTACCATGTAATCGGAACAGGAGATTTACAAGCAGTAGAATATCAAAAATCAGTAGATGCAGCGCAAGTTGAAGTTGATGCTTACATGTCTAAAATGGCAATGAATGTTGATGAAAATAATGTGGTGGTTTTAACGGATGCTGCTGCTCTTGAAAATGGTAAAAACTTATATAAAATCAATTGTGTGGTTTGTCATAAAGATAATGGAGAAGGATTGGTTGGACCAAACTTAACAGATGATCATTGGATTTATGGAGAAGGAGATGTAAAAACAATCTTTACAACTATAAAATATGGTACATCTAACGGAATGCCAGAGCACGAGAGTAAAATGAACCCTATTGAATTACAAGAAATTACTTCTTACGTAATGTCAATGGAATATACTGAAGGTAAAGCTCCTGAAGGAACTAAAATTGCAAAGTAGTAGATAGATTTATATGGCTGAAGATGAAGAAGGGTATAGAGATTCGTTAGCAACAATAAATGCTGATGGCGGGCGAAAGTGGATTTATCCAAAAAAGCCGAAGGGGGCTTTTTTTACTAAAAGAAAGATTGTAAGCTACGTTTTACTGGTTTTATTATTTGGTACTCCGCACTTTACTTTAAATGGACTTCCTTTGTTGTTGTTCAATATTGTTGAGCGAAAGTTTATCATTTTTGGTAAAATATTTTGGCCGCAAGATTTTTTCATTTTTGCTGTTGCAATGATTACTGGAGTAATATTTATTACACTGTTCACCATTGTTTTTGGGCGTATTTTTTGTGGTTGGGTTTGTCCACAAACCATTTTTATGGAAATGGTTTTTAGGAGAATAGAATACCTTATTGAAGGCGATTATAAGCAACAACAAAAACTGAATAAAGCACCTTGGGATGCCAATAAAATATTTAAGAAAACCTTAAAACAAGGCATCTTTTTTGGAGTTTCATTTTTAATAGCCAATACTTTTTTAGCTTATATAATTGGAGCTGAGCAGTTGTGGGAAATTCAAATGGTAGCGCCTTCAGAACATCTAGAAGGCTTAATTTCCATTACAATATTTTCTTTAGTGTTTTATGGAGTGTTTGCCTTTATGCGAGAGCAAGTTTGTACAACAATTTGCCCTTACGGAAGGTTACAAGGTGTGTTGTTAGATAGCAAATCTATAATAGTAGGGTATGATTATGTAAGAGGAGAGGGTAGAGCTAAATTTAGAAAAAACGAAGATCGTAAAGAAGTTGGTAAAGGAGATTGTATTGATTGTAACCAATGTGTTGATGTTTGCCCAACAGGAATTGATATTAGGAACGGAACTCAACTAGAATGTGTTAACTGTACAGCTTGTATTGATGCTTGTAACTTTATGATGGAGAAAACAGGGTTAGAGCCCGATTTAATCCGTTTAGATTCTGAAGAAGGAATTAAAAATTCAGTTCCATTTGCTTGGAGTAAAAGAACGGTTTTTTACTCGGTGGTTTTAGTATTGTTAATGGTGTTTTTATCAGGGTTAATCATTACTCGTAAAGATTTTGATGCAACAATAACAAGGGCTAACGGAACCATTCAGAAGTCTGTTGGAGTAAATGGTATGAGTAATATTTATGATGTTACATTGATTAATAAAACCACTAAAGATTTTGTGGTAACCTTAAAATTACTCGAAGAGAAAGGAAGAATTGATGTAGTAAAAAATGAGATTGTTTTAAAAGAACAAAGTGAGGCAAAAGGGAAGTTTGTGATTACTATGGATAAAGGTGATATAAAACACGGTAAAAATAAAATTACAATAGGTATTTATGGAGATGGTGAGTTAATTGAAAAAAGAACTACCGTATTTATGGGGCCATTATTATAAAATTAAAATTATGTGGAGAATAACAATTGTATTTGTAGTATTTCTAAGCTTTATAATAAGCATGGTAAGTTATACCGCTTTTTTAGATACTGATTTAGTAGCAGAGGATTATTACCAACAAGAGGTAGATTACCAAGATATTATTGATGCTAAAAAGAATGGAGCGGAATTGAAGAGTAAAATAGTTTTTCAGCAAGATGAAAATCTGTTGAGTATTCATTTTCCTGAAGGTATAGATTTTAAAAGCGTAAATGGAACAGTACATTTTTACCATCCTAAAAATGTAAAGTATGATGTAGAAGAACGTTTAGCCTTAACCAATAATAATAGTCAAACGTTTAAGAAAGAAGGCTTGCAAAAAGGAAACTATACCATTAAAATGAAGTGGGAAGATAATGGTAAAACCTATTACATAGAAAAATCTTATTTCGTTAGCTAATTGTGTTACTTACGTTAATCATACCAGCAATAACTTTAGGTTTGCTAAGCAGTTTTCATTGCTTAGGAATGTGTGGACCAATTGCTTTTGTTTTACCTATTGGGCAAAGATCTAAATCAAGTAAAATTTTCGGTATTTCTATTTACAATTTAGGACGAATAACTACATACAGCATATTAGGTTTACTAATTGGTTTTTTTGGAGAAGGCTTGCGTTTTATGGGCATTTCTCAAATAATAAGCATAGTGCTAGGAGTGTTATTAATTGTTTATGTGGTGTTTGCTAAAAAACTAGTGCAACTCAATACCACTAATAAATACCTCTACCAATTTAATGCCTTTGTAAAAGCCAAATTGGGCGTGTTTTTAAAAAAGAAAACTAATGGTGGCTTGTATCTGTTAGGATTCTTAAATGGCTTAATACCATGTGGAGTAGTGTTTATTGCATTACAAGGAGCATTACTACAAACCAATTTGGTAAATAGTGGGTTGTTTATGCTTGTTTTTGGAGCAGGAACAATACCTATGATGTTTTCGGTAAGTTATTTAAGCAATACATTTAAACCCGTTACTAAAATTAAGATTAACAAGGTAATGCCTTACTTAACAGTTGTTATTGCCTTATTGTTAATTGTTAGAGGTGCTAATTTAGATATCCCTTATTTAAGCCCGAGTTATGATGAACAAACCAATGAAATGAGTTGCTGTCATAAACCAGAATAAGTTTTTAAGATGTTTTCGTTAACGTTTTGGCTAAGCTGCGTTTTAATGCAGTTTAGGTTTTGTTAGCAAATGCTTTTTTAAAATTGATTCAAAATAATCACTCTTAATTTTTTTGGACTCCCATTATTTCTGGCAATTTATAAGATCCATTTAATACGTTTTCATCAGGCCCATAAATACGCAATACAGTGTAGAAAGGACCTTCAGGAGTAGGCAACCAATTACCTTCTCTATCTTTGCCGGGAGAGTCCGTTTGAAAGTAAATGGTCATCGAACCGTCTTTATGCTTTTTCAATGATTTAGTTTGACTACCTATGCTGTATCTGTTTATTGAGTTTTCAACCAAAAATCGATTTGGAAGATCGTACATTGTAAAAGACCAGAAATAGTCAGACTTTGGTAAT
>JAQXDJ010000153.1 GCA_029251425.1 Vicingaceae bacterium | reverse complement strand
GAGAATAAGTTAGTGCTGTTGCACTTAACCAACAAATAATTAGTTCTGGTATTTGAGATTTTTGTTTCTCAAGGTTTAATTTTTCTCTTATTGAATTCCATGCACCTTCAGGCTCTACTTGTTGATAGAATTTTTTTAATGTACTATCACTTTCTGGCTTAGTTAAGAACGTAACAATTAACCAAACAATAGTTGTAAAGAATGTAGTACAAATTAAAATTCCTTCATTATCAATAAATGTGTTCTGAATTTCTTCAGGGCCAAGCTCTACATTAAATATTGGAGCTAAAATGTATTTACTTAAAGTGTATCCAAGAATAGGAGCAATGGTTGCTGAAATTTCACTCCAAATATTAATTCTACTCCAGTACCAACGTAAAATTAACACAGCTCCTAAACCAGCAGAAGATGCAATAAGGAACCTTGCAGCGCCATCAATAGTATCTATAAATGAAGTCGCAATTAATGCAATTGTCATTATTATTACAGTAAATAATTTACCCATTTTAACCAATTGCTTTTGGTCAATTTCTTTACCACTTTCTTCAGCTTGTCTTTTATATAAATCATTAGTTAAATAACTTGCACCCCAATTTAATTGAGTAGAAATAGTACTCATATAAGCGCCTAAAAATGCTGTAAATAATAAACCTCTTAACCCAACAGGCATAAAATCTCTCATAGCCATTACAAAACCATTTCCAGCTTCGTTCATTGCCAAATCAGGGTAAACAACTAAAGCGCATAAACCAACAATAATCCATGGCCAAGGGCGAAGAGCGTAATGAGAAATTTGAAAAAACAAGGTTGCGAAAACAGCATGTTTCTCATTTTTTGTACTCATCATACGTTGAGAAATATAGCCACCACCACCAGGTTCATTTCCTGGATACCAACTTGCCCACCATTGAATAGCTACAAAAGAGAAAAAAGCCCCAATACTTAAACCAAATGTTCCTATGGCTGAGCCTGTACTATTTATGTTTGGAAAAAAATCGAAACGCCAGGCAGGTAACTGATCTTTTAAACCAGTAATTCCCCCAACTTGTTCAGAATTTAACATGATGATTGCTAAAATTAAACATCCAGTCATAGCTAAAATAAATTGCAAAGCATCTGTTATAGCTACACCAAGCAACCCAGATAGAGAAGAGTATATTGCAATTAACACCATTAAAACACCAATGTACATAAAGGCAGTGTTATAATCTATGTTTAAAAAGATGATTAAAATTTTAATCATAGCAGCATTTACCCAACCAATTATAATGGTATTGAAGAATATTCCTAAATAAACAGATTTGAATTTTCTAAACATTTTGGCAGCTTTACCAGAATAACGTAATTCCAAAAATTCTAATTCGGTTAATACATTTGCTTTTCGCCACATTTTAGCAAAAAAGAAGGTGGTTAACATTCCTCCGATGAGCATGTTCCACCAAAGCCAATTGCCTGAAATACCATTTTTCTTAATTACTTCGGCAACCCAAAGCGGTGTGTCAGCAGCAAATGTTGTTGCTACCATAGAAATTCCAGCAATGTACCAAGGTAAATTTCTTCCAGCTAAAAAGAAATCGGTTAACGAGCCACTTGCTTTATTTTTAAATTTTAAACCAATAAATAGGGTAATTCCTAAAAATATTACAACAATTATCCAGTCAACTAATTCTAAAACCATATCAAAATATTATAAGCGAAAAATAATAAAGTTTAAGTATTCAGTAGTAACTTCGGGAAATCGTTATTAACAATTAATGAGTTATAATATAGACATACAGCAAATTCAGCAATATTCTAAATTAGAATTAATTGCAAAGCAGGTAGTAGAAGGTTTTGTTACTGGTTTACATAAAAGCCCGTTTCATGGTTTTTCTGTAGAATTTGCTGAGCATAGAATTTATAACACAGGAGAATCTACAAGGCATGTAGATTGGAAATTGTTTGGGAAAACAGACAAATTATTTATAAAACGGTATGAGGAAGAAACCAATTTGCGTTGTCATTTAATTGTAGATGCATCATCTTCCATGTATTTTCCTGAAGTTGATTACGAAAAGAGTGATCAGTTTAATAAGATTAAATTTTCGGTTTATGCTTCAGCTGCATTTATGCATTTAATGAAAAAACAACGTGATGCAGTTGGTTTGAGTATTTTCTCTGATAAGTTGGATGTACACATACCAGATAAATCAAGTTTGGTGCATCATAAACGGTTAATACACGAGTTAGAAGGATTGATTGAGAATCCGAAAGTAAATACCAAAACATCTACAATTAAAGCATTGCATACCATTGCAGAAAGTGTGCATAAGCGTTCTTTAATTATTTTGTTTAGTGATATGATGGAGAACGTAGCGCAGCAAGATGAATTATTTCAAGCATTACAGCATTTAAAGTATAATAAGCACGAAGTAATATTGTTTCATACAGTTGATGCTGCTAAAGAAATTGATTTTAAGTTTGAAAACAGGCCTTATCAGTTTATTGATCTTGAAACAGGAGAAGAGGTGAAGGTAAATCCTAACGATGTACGAGAAAAATACATTGAAGAAACATCAAAACGTAAAGAAAAATTAAAATTACGCTGCTTACAATATGGAATTGATTTTGTAGAAATAGATGTAAATCAGGGGTTTAATAACTTGCTCGAAACCTATCTGATTAAAAGAAAAAAGATGATGTAAACTTTTTTTCATTTTTTTCATTTTTTTTATTGCAAGTTAAAATCAAACATCTATATTTGCAGCCCTTAACAAAGGAAACGATCTTAAAAATACTGCTTTAGAATTATAGGTATTACTATTAATAGTAAGGTCTGGTAGTTCAGTTGG
>JAQXDJ010000137.1 GCA_029251425.1 Vicingaceae bacterium | reverse complement strand
TGTTTCTAATGTTAGCAAGAACCCTGATAAGATTTAATATTCCCAGAAGAGACTAAAATGTCATAATCACTAATATTAGTGTATGTGTTACATTTAAAAGCTAAACCTCTATGCTTACTAGAAAACACTTTTTCCCCATTAATACCCTGAGCTTGTGTCCCAACTACTAAATTGTTAAAAGAATTTTTGTAAACCTCATTATTGTCGCTTCCAGAATTTACAATTCCTAGCCCCAGATAACCATTAAATGTAGTATTGAAAATGTTATTTTCTATTTTATAACCTGTACAGTTATCAAAATATAAACCATAAGAAACGTCTTTAGGGTGGTAACCTGGATTATTTTGAAGACTTTCTCCAACATCAAAAGTGTTATTGCTAACATTAGAAACATCCATTCTTCTTAAATAAACACCTCTCCATATATTATAAAATGTAGTGTTAGTAATTTGTGTTGTTTTTAAAGAATTCCATGATTGTGCATTTATACCTCTGTATAAATTATTGAATTCACTGGTTATTGAATTATAATCATTTACAGTAAATTTACTATTTAAGGCTTCAATACCTATTCCTCTTTCCGCATAACCATAATTTAACCCTGTAGTTAAATTTTCAAATTTACAACCCAAAAAACTAATACCATTAACATTGTTTAAAAAAACATGTTGTTTAGGTAGCCTATAAGGGTTGTTCAGTGGTCCTGAAGTAATAAAATTTGAGTTTATAAATTGCGAATGGTCATCAATAACATTGTTAGATGAAGGTTGTAGAGACTGAAATGGTCTCATGTTAACATCATATTGGTTATTAAGTAAGGTGACTCCATTTAACTGTATAATACCTCCGGAAGTTCCTTGAACCTCAGAACCAATTATAGGTTTACCTATATGAGTTAAAATATGCCTGTAATTAGTTATAGCCTCTGTTGCATTACTGATGGTAGAGTTTGAGCTAATTAAAGAGCCACTAACAAGCGGTTGGTATGTATTTGTCCCTTTACCCCAAATTTCAATTCCGTGCCACATTGCTTCAGAGGAACATCTTGTGTCAGCTGTTAATGTAGAATTGTGTAAAAATAGTTTTGCACCATCTTCTATAATTAACTGGGCATCTGCTGCAAAATGTAATTGCATTCCATCAATCGATATATAGGTGCCATTTTTTATAATTAAGTTATCTTTTATGTAAATTGGAGAGACTTCATTACCTAAAATTCCTATAGGATTGTTACCATCAGTCCATGTGCTGTTAGTTGAAAATTCATTATTAATTTCTGAAGAAATATCAAATGAGCTAAATGTCTTACAACATGATTCTCCTGTGTTTAAGTATGTGGTATAATTTTCTCCATCTACTTGGTCGGGCAATAAATAAACTTGCAAACTTAAATCAACGATAGGAGCATCATCATCTTCTGGGTCTGTTGGTTTACTTAAAAGGTAATTTGGTAATGGTATTGCAGATCCGTTCCAAACTAAATTTGAAGGATCATCTGGGTTAGTTATTGTGGCCATTGTAAAGTTATTAGCAAAATATAACTTCCCGTCAGTACCTAGTTCAATTAAAGATTGATAAAAAGTAGAAACTCCAGTTAAAGGATCCATTAAACCGGTATTACCACTAAAAATTTCAAAATGGCTATCATCCACATCATAAATTTTAAACGGGTATGCATTATCAGGATTACCTGGGTCAGACGTATGTGTAATGTATAAATATCTGCCATTAGGTGAAAATTCTAGTCCTTTAATATGGGGTAGAGCGGTTAATGCTCCAAAAGGAAAAACTTGAAACTCTATTAATTGTTCGGTTAAAGGTATAATGTTTCCCGAATGATCTAAATCAATAATTTCTAGATTAAATGGATATGTTCCATTCAATCTAGAATACGGTATTGCTAGCCGATATGTAATGTTTCCATTATTATTAATTTCTGCTACCTCTAACTCGCTCCTAATATCTAAACCTTGGCTACTAGCATCTGTCAATAGAAATGAATAGTTGTCATAACTAATGCCACTGCTAGTAACTTTATAACGATATAGGCTAGTACCGTTAGAAATAAATAAAAAACGAGTATTATCAGTTGTCCGTAAGCTGGTAGCACCCATAAAAACAT
>JAQXDJ010000129.1 GCA_029251425.1 Vicingaceae bacterium | reverse complement strand
ATTCTTTTCATATACGGGGCCCGTTTGGGCAATTATTAGGTGGTTACTTTATTGTTAAATACGGTGCAATTTTAAGATAAGTTTTCTTACTAATAAGATGTATCTTTTTTACCTCCTCTATTTTTTTATAATTACCATTAGCTTTTCGATATTTGTAAATGGCATTTGCTGTTTTCCAATCAATATAAGGGTGAGTTTGTAGTTGTTGTGCTGAAGAATTGTTGATGTTGATTTGTTTAGGTTCATATTTGCCAAGCACAACTTGATTGATTAATCCATTGTAAGTTTCGGGTGTCATGTTCCAGACCTCTTTTAGTTGTTCTTTTGAGGTGAATCCCCCCAACTTATCTCTATGTTTAATTATGATAGCAGCATATTTTTCAGAAAAGATACCTTTTAAGTTGGTTAGCTCTTTTGCATTAGCTGTGTTAATGTCAACTTTTACAGTGTAATCTTTTTTAGTTTTAGGATATTCTTTCTTTTCTGTTTTTTTAGGAAGTAAGATGTAGGGCTCTAGTTTCAAATAATCAGTTTCACTTAGTCCGTAAATCTTTTTTACATCAGCTTTTGATTTCCAAGAACCTCCTTTAGATTTGTAGTTGAAAATGGTTTTAATTTGCCAGTCTTTAAACCCAAGTTGTTTCCATTCGTCTTTAGAAATGGTGTTTGGATTGAAATTGAAATAGTTTATTCTCTGTTGCTTTTCTTTTTTGAAAGGTTGTTTCTTTCCTTTTTCAAAATTATCAGGTAAGAGAATAAATGGTTTGAGTTGTTCGAAATGAGAATCTTCTAACCCATAAATTTTAGCAACATCATTTTTTGTTTTCCAATTTCCGCCTTTAGCTTTATAGTTGTTAATGGTTTTAATTTGCCAGTCTTTAAATCCTAATCTTTTCCATTTTTCATCAGAAATAGTATTCGGATTAAACTCAAAAAGATCGATCTCTATTTCTGTTTTTTGATTTGAATTTTTGTTTGCTTTAATTTCTTTTTCAAAAGCATTAATCTCAGTTTCAAATTCAGAAAAATCTGTTTGAGTAGATGTTTTTAATAAATCAACTGAAAAGTTAGCTATTATTAATAGAATGATGATAATTAGTAAAACTGCTGTGCCTCTTTTTTCTCCTCGAGTAAAAGAAAAGTAGTCTTTAATATTCATCAGAAAATTCTATTTAGAAGCTTTAAATGCTTTGATTTTATCTTGGTAAGTCTTTAATTCTTCTCTCACTTTAGGTGATAATAAAATTAAACCAATAACATTGGGAAATACCATTGCAAAAATCATTGCATCAGAAAAATCTATTACAGCTCCTAAACTTATTGAAGAGCCTATTACGATAAATAATAAGAAAATTACTTTGTAAACAATATCAAGAGCTTTTCCTTTTCCAAATAAAAATTTCCAGGCTTGTAAACCATAATAAGACCATGATAACATTGTTGAAATTGCAAATAAAACTGCAGCAAACATTAAAATCCAAGAAGAACCAGGAAGTGCCAAATCAAAAGCAGAGCCTGTTAGTTCAATACCTCCAACCGTAGATTCTCCATAATTAATAAATCCACCTTCAATGTTCGTGATAATTAAAACTAAAGCAGTCATTGTACAGATTAATACAGTGTCAATTAATGGTTCTAATAAAGCAACAATACCTTCACTTGCAGGGTACTTTGTTTTTACTGCTGAGTGAGCAATTGCTGCAGAACCGACTCCAGCTTCATTAGAAAATGCAGCTCTTTGAAACCCTACAATTAAAACACCTATAATTCCGCCTAGTGCAGCATTTGAACTAAACGCTCCTTCGAAAATTAATCCAAAAGCTTCAGGAATAAGTGTCACATTCATAAAAATTATAATTAGAGCTGTTCCAACATAAATAGCCGCCATAAAAGGGACTACTTTTTCAGTAACAGAACCAATTCTTTTAATTCCTCCAATAATTACTACACCAACAATAGCTGCCATAATAATACCAATAATTGCTCCTGAAGCGCCACCTTCAATTCCTAATTTTCCAATTAATTGTGCTGCAGCTTGATTGGCTTGAAACATGTTTCCTCCACCAAAAGAACCTCCAACACACATAATAGCAAAAAAGATAGCCAGGGCTTTACCAACTCCGCCCATTCCCATTTCTTTTAGCCCTTTAGAAAGGTAGTACATTGGCCCTCCATGAACTGTCCCATCTTCAGTGACCTCTCTATACTTAACCCCTAGTGTACATTCAACAAATTTTGATGCCATTCCTAAGAATCCTGCTAATATCATCCAAAATGTTGCACCAGGGCCACCAATAGAAACGGCAACAGCAACACCAGCAATGTTACCTAATCCAACAGTGGCAGATAAGGCTGCTGTTAGTGCCTGGAAGTGAGAAACTTCTCCTTCAGCCCCTTCAACACCAATCGTTTCAAAAACATCACCTCCTGGAGTTGAATCTCCTTCAGCAATATCAGCACCATGATGATCTAATTCGTCATAATCTCCTTTTACAACATTTACAGCTGTTTTTATTAGCGTAAAGTTGGCAAACTTAAAATATACAGTAAAAAATAAAGCCCCACCAATTAAAACAAAAAGCACAATAGGAACTGTGCTTCCAGCTATGTTTACAGAGTAAAAAATAATCCCTCCAACAAAATCGGCAATAGGTCTAAAAGCTGCATCAATTTTTTGATCAATTGTTAATTCAGTAATTTCAGTAGCTTCTTGAGCAAAAGTTACGAATGGAATTAAAAATGAAAATAATGTTAATAGTATTGATTTTACTTTAAGCATAATATAGGATTGTGTTTTCTAAAAAAAATAATAAGTACCAAATGTAATTAAACTTTTTGTTTTTCTAAAGAAAATTAAAAAGCCTGATAGATGCATCCACCAATATTATTGTGTGTTGCACCTGTAACTGAACTTAAACAGTTGGATTCATTTCTTAATCTTAAAACTCCTAAAAAAGCAAAAATTAACGCTTCTTTAAAGTCAATAATTTGATTGGAAGGAATAATGATATTGTTGTTAGTATTTGCTTTAATTCTATCAGTTAAAAAGGAATTGAATGTTCCGCCACCAGTTAAGAGTACTTTTTTGTCTGTTGCTTTAATAGTTTTGGAAATTTGAATTGAAATGTGTTCTACAAAAGTCCTTAATTTATCTTCAGTTGAAATTTGAAAAGAATCTATTATTGGAAACACATTGGCTTCGATATATTCTATACCTAAAGATTTTGGTGCTGTCTTTTTGTAATAATCTAATTTATTTAGTAGCTCTAAAAGATCAGTATTTATATTTCCTGATTTTGCAAAATCACCATTTTTATCATATTCAAAACCTAAGTACTGAGACAGCTTATTAAGAACGATATTTACTGGGCAAATATCATAGGCAATTCTTTTTGACTTTTCTTCAAAAGATAGATTAGCAATACCACCTAAATTGATGCAATAATCATATTTAGGAAAAAGTAATTTGTCTCCAATAGGAACTAAAGGGGCTCCTTGACCTCCAAGAGCTAGGTCTGTGGTTCTGAAATCACAAATGACAGGTAATTTAGTTGTTGCAGAAATGTTTGCTCCATTTCCTATTTGGGTTGTCAAATTGATTTCAGGCTGGTGAAAAATTGTGTGTCCATGAGAAGCGATAAAGTTTATTTCATTTTTAGTAATGTTTTCTGAAAGAATAAAATTATTGATAGCATCTCCAATGAAATCACCTAATTTATTGTTGAGTGTCATTAAATCTAGGCCACTTAAATTTACTGCCGATTTTAATTTTTCTTTTAAATTATTAGGGAATTTGATTGTTTGAGCTTCATTTATTTTGAAATTCCATTTATTTTCAGAAAATGTAAAAGTACAGTGAGCAATATCTAATCCATCTAAGGAGGTTCCTGACATTGTCCCTATAACATTATATAGCATCATTTTGTTTGAAAATCTGAATTAATAAATTACATTTGTATTCCTCAAATTTATAAAAATTAAGCGATGAAATGAGGTGTGTAACCATATCTTCTTTGTAATTAAGAAGGTTATGCCGAATTCCATCTGACAGAATTATAAAATAAAAAAGATACTGATGAATATAGAGTTAACAGAAGAACATTTAGCGGTTAGAGATGCAGCAAGAGATTTTGCTCAAAACGTACTTAAACCAGGTGTAATTGAAAGAGATGAAAAACAACAATTTCCTACTAATGAAATAAAACAGTTAGGCGAATTAGGTTTTATGGGTATGATGGTTTCTCCAGAATACGGAGGGGGCGGAATGGATACTGTTTCTTATGTGTTAGCAATGGAGGAAATTTCTAAGGTTGATGCTTCTACTTCAGTTGTAATGTCTGTTAATAATTCATTGTACTGCTGGGGAATTGAAAAGTTCGGTACTGAAGAGCAAAAACAAAAATATTTAGTTCCTTGTGCTAAAGGAGAAAAAATAGGAGCTTTTTGTTTGTCTGAACCAGAAGCAGGTTCTGATGCAACATCGCAACAAACATCAGCTATAGATATGGGAGACCATTATTTGTTAAATGGAACTAAAAACTGGATAACAAGTGGAAATACTTCAAGTTTTTGTATTGTAATTGCCCAAACAGATAGAGAAAAAGGGCATAGAGGTATTAATGCTTTTATTGTTGAGAAAGGAATGGAAGGGTTTGTAGTTGGAGAAAAAGAAAATAAATTAGGGATTAGAGCATCAGATACACATACATTATTGTTTAATGATGTGAAAGTGCCTAAAGAAAATAGGATAGGAGAGGATGGTTTTGGATTTAAGTTTGCAATGCAGATTTTATCAGGGGGGAGAATTGGGATTGCTTCTCAAGCTTTAGGAATAGCTTCTGGAGCTATGGAATTAGCCTTAGCATACTCTAAAGAAAGAGAAACGTTTGGCAAACCGATACATCAACATCAAGCAATTGCTTTTAAATTAGCTGACATGGCTACTGAAATTGAAGCAGCAAGAATGTTATGTTTAAAGGCAGCTTGGTTAAAGGATACTAAACAAGACTTTACTAAGGAAGGAGCTATGGCAAAAGCATTTGCGTCAAAAGTAGCAATGTGGGTATCAACTGAAGCTGTTCAGGTTCATGGTGGTTATGGATTTGTAAAAGAGTACCATGTAGAACGTTTAATGCGTGATGCGAAAATTACTCAGATTTATGAAGGGACTACAGAGATTCAGAAAATCGTTATTTCAAGATCTATCTTAAAAGATTAAACTAGAATTAAGAATATTTGAAAAGAGGGAAACATTTTGTTTTCCTCTTTTTGTTTTTATGGATTTTGTTGCAGAAACTGCGCAGCGCCTTCCAAACGAATTCCTCTTGAACCTTTAATCAATATTTGATGATTTGTTAATCCAGAGTGTTTTAGCCAGTCAATTACTTCGTTTACATTTTTCAAATAAGTAAAGGAATGTTTATTCTCAATTAAACTAAACTCCTTACCAACGAATATTGCATTAATTCCTAGCTTAAGTGTTTTGTTTACAATTGCTTGATGTTCACTTTTTGAAGTATCTCCTAATTCTAACATGTCGCCAAGGAACATTATTTTGTTTTCAAATCTATTTTCTTTAAAAGAATCGATTGCAGCATTCATACTTGTTGGATTAGCATTGTA
>JAQXDJ010000124.1 GCA_029251425.1 Vicingaceae bacterium | reverse complement strand
TCCTAATAAAATTCTGAATAAACTAAGAGACCTAGTGTCTAATGCTGGTAAATATTTTTCTATTTTTTTTACGATATACGAATATCGTGATTTTATGTGATTACTCAAAAAGAGAAGGTCTTAAAATTGGTTTACCCTCCAATCCTTTTTGATTCACTTTCTAAACCAGTTTTACGCTTACGTGATTTTAGTTTCTGATTCCCAAAATTGTAACTTAAGCTGAGACTAATAAATTGATTATCAAACCTTCCGTTTCCGTAAGATTTTAATCCATTAAACTCAGAAGAACCTTTCCATCCAACTTGCCTAAAGATATTACTAGCATTTAATCTAGCTTTTAATTTCTTATCAAAAAACTCTTTAGATAAACCAGCTCCAACTGACCAGTTAGCATCATATTTAAAAACTCCGCCCCAAACTCCAGGTCCAGAATAGTATCCTGAAATTTCAGCTTTAAAGCCTTTAACTAGTTTAAAGGTATGTTGTTGGTAAATGGTGTAACCAAAATTTTGTACATCAACCACAGCGCCATTTCCATAATCAGCTTGATTGTTAACATGGTTTGCGCTCAAATTGAAAAAGGCATTCCACCATTTTTTTCTAATGGTAACAGGTAAGCTTGCATTAAAACTAATTACTTCTTCGGTTGCTAAATTATCCCACGAAATAAAACTTGCTCTAGGATCAACATCATCAGGTCCAATTAAACGAGTAATCTTATCATCTGTTCTGCTGTAAGCAACCTTAAAGTTATATTTATAGAATAGGGTATAGCCTAATTCAAAATTGTTGACTATTTCAGGTTTTAAAAATGGATTACCTCTCTCAATTGAAAGTTCGCTTCGCTGTGTTCTAAAAGGGTTTAAAACGTTGTAGTCAGGTCTATTTATCCTTCTTCCATAATTGAAGGCTAAACTATTCATTTTAGAAACTTTGTAAGTAAGTCCGGCATTTGGGAACCACGATAGGTAATTTAAATCTACTGGCGCTGCTTGTAATGTTGGGTCGTATGCCGTTAAGTTACCAATAGCTTCTGTTTGTTCAGCTCTTAAACCTGCTTGAGCATTCCATTTTTTTCCTAATGGGTGAGAGAAACTCATGTATCCAGCGTAAACATTCTCATCATAATCAAATAAATTAGAAAGACTGTTGTCTATGGAAGATGTTCCGTTTATTTTATCAAAAACTTCAAAAGTGTTACTGGTTTCAACTCTACTGTATTTTGTTCCTATTCCTAATTTACCTTTTCCAATATTTCTTTCATAGTCTAATTTCCCTGTATAAATGTCAATGTTTCTTGGTGTGTCAAAAGTATTAAGGCTCTGGCCTAAAATACTATCTTCGGCTGCATTGTAGTATATATTAGGTTGGTTTCTTTGATTGGTATTTTTATATGTTCCATAATCTAAATCCAAATTTAAACTTTGACCTTTCTTGTTATAAAAGCGATAGTTTAAGTTATAAGTATTTTGTTTACGAGTGTTGTTTGCAGTGCTTTCTGCCAATAACACACTATCAATAATAGATTCAGTATTTTGGTTGGCTATTTTAATTTCATTAAAAACTTCTTCGTCCCCATCAATATCTCTGCCTCCAATTAAAAAACCAAGCGTATGGTTTTTATGTAAGAAAAAATCTGTTCCAACTCTATAGTTGCCAATGTTTCTATTGTTCTGATTGTTGTTAATTTCATCTTTATAAACTCCATTTTGATAACTTTCGGAGAGTATATTATGGAAATTACTATTCTTGTTGAACCCGATAGTTCCAAAAACATTCATTTTTTTATTTCTGTAATTTCCAGAAGCGTTAGCATTATATCGAGTTAATTCACCTTGTGTAAAGGTTCCACTTAACGTTCCATTTGCACCAATACTTTTATCCTTTTTTAAACGAATATCAATGATTCCTGCATTGCCATTTGCATCGTATTTAGCACCTGGATTGGTAATTATCTCTATTCTGTCTATTTGGTCGGCAGGTAAGTTTTTAAGAAAATTGCTTAAATCTTCTCCACTTAAAGGCAATTGTTTACCATCTATATAAACGAGAACGCCCGATCTACCTAAAACATTTACATTATCGTTTTGATCTACAGTAACTGCAGGTGCTTTTCGTAATAATGAAATAGCATCAGAACCAGTACTGTTGATAGTACCTTCAACATTAAAAACGGTACGATCAGGTTTTACTTCAACCATAACTCGCTCTTCAACTACTGTAAATGCAGCTAATTCTTCAGCTTGCGCTTTAAATGTTAGACTAGCTAAATCTTTGTTTTCATTTTCTTTGATTTGGAAAGCAGGAACAGTAAGATTGGGTAATCCAACAAAAGTTGCTTTTAAAAAATAATTGCCCGCTTTTATATTACTGAGTTGAAAAGAACCATTGTCTTTAGATGTTTCTACTTTAATTAAGCTGCTATCTTTTGCACTGTATAGGGCTACATTTGCAAACGGAACTGATTCTCCATTGTC
>JAQXDJ010000121.1 GCA_029251425.1 Vicingaceae bacterium | reverse complement strand
CAGCAATTTCAGGGTTACTCATTTTACCATAACGCTTTGCTACATCAGTAATGTATTTATCTACATCTTTATCGGCAACTTTTATTTTATAATAATCTACTTTTAATTTAGAAAGTGCATCAACCTTAAATTCTGGTGCAATTCCAACTTCGTAAGAAAATTCAAAATCTTTTTGGTTAGCCCAATCAATTGAATTTTGCTCATCTAACTTTGGTAATGGATTACCTAACAAGTTTAAATCTTTATCAGTAATAAACTTCTGTAACGACTCAGATAATACTTTATTAATCTCATCAACAATAACGCTTACTCCTACTTGTTTCTTAATCATTCCCATAGGAACTTTACCTTTTCTGAAACCTGGGATATTAGCATTTTTACGGTGATCCTTCAATACCTTATCAACTTTTTCTTGATAATCGGCTTGTTTCACTTCTACTTTAATGATTGCGTTTAAATCATCAACTTTTTCTTGAGAAATATTCATCTGTTACTTTTTTATAAATAAAGTTTCAGTCTTTAGACTGAGTTTAACAATTTGGTTCCCGTTTTTCAACGGGATTAATTCAGCTAGCCACAATAAATTGCGAGAGCTTCATTAAATTAAAAAAGGTACAAGGTTAACCCTTATACCTTTTCTTTGTACAGGCGGAGAGACTCGAACTCTCACACCTCGCGGCACTAGATCCTAAGTCTAGCGTGTCTACCAATTCCACCACGCCTGCAAAAGGAGTGCAAAAATACTACTTTTTACCTTTTTGACAACAAGTTGTTTAAGAAAGTTTTAGGAAAAATAAACCTATTATACTCCTGCAAAAATTTCTGCTAGCCTATCCTGTAATTCTTCACCTCTCAAATCTTTAGCAATAATAACCCCTTCTTTATCTACCAATACAGAGTGAGGTATCCCTCTTACACCATATAATTGACCTGCAGCATTACCCCAACCTTTTAAATCACTTACGTGAGACCAAGCTAAATTATCTGCCTCAACAGCTTTTAACCACTTATCTTTATTATCATCAAAAGAAACTCCAAAAATTTCAAATCCTTTGTCATGATACTTATTGTATGCCGCAACAACATTTGGGTTTTCTGCTCTACAAGGTGCACACCATGATGCCCAAAAATCAATTAACACATATTTACCTTTAAAACTTTCTAACGCAATTGGATTTCCATCTTTATCATTCATAGAAAATAATGGTGCTGGTTGCCCAACTTGCGTTCCTTTTTTTAACGCAATACGCTCCCCTATTAATTTAACATACTCAGAGTTTGCAATTTCAGGAGAAAAACTATTATACAGTTCTTCTAACTCACTTACATCATCATCCATTTTATACCTTAACGATAAATAAGGAGCAATTACCGAGTTTAAATTATCATGAATATAAGCTTCAACAAATGACTTCCTCAAAGAGTCTTGCTCTTTATATTTTTGATCAATCTCAATCAACAAACTCTCATCTCCAGAAGCTTCAGCTGCATAATACTCCTCAACAACACTCTTTAACTTCTCTTCGTAAGATTTAACATTCACAATAAATTTTTCAAGTTTGGTATTTAAATCAGAACCTATTACACTTAAGTTTTCTTGTTGTAAATTAGTACCGCTAATTGAGATTTCACTATTCTCAAGAAAAACCACAATTCTATCTTTACTATCGTTAAATAATATGTATTGCACATTTGGAGATTCTACGCTTCCTTTAAAAGAAAACATTCCATTTTCGATTGTAGCAGAATCAGTATTTACAAATCCGCCATCCTTAAATTGAGCCAAGTAAGCAGTTTGGCTAGTTAAAGAATCAATTTTTGCATCAATTGTAAAAGAAGGCTTTACTTCTTCAATATTTTCTGTTGAGTTTCCACAAGCAAAAGCGATTAGTGCGACTATTAAAGCTGTAAGGATTTGTTTAAATTTCATCATTATATAAGTTTTTATTTGAAATCAATATTAAGACATTTATTAAAAGGAGCTCATTCTCCTTGGTGAAAAATATTGGATTCCTAAAAAATGTTGTTTTCACAAAAAAAGGAATACTATTAATGGTATTCCTTTCTCTTTTTTAATTCATATTTATAAATGCTTTTCCACCCACTTCTTTGCATTAACAAATGCTTCAAACCAAGGCGTTACATCATCTTGTTTTTTGTCTGATGGATAATGGGCTGCTTGCCAAGGAAAAATAATTCTTTCTAAGTGAGGCATCATCGCTAAATGACGACCATCATCAGAACAAAGTCCTGCTGTGTTATATTCTGAAGCATTTGGATTAGCCGGATAATGAGCACCTGAATATTTCATGGCAATGTTATACTCATTTTCTTCTCCTTCAAATAAGAAACGACCCTCACCGTGAGCTACCCAAATACCTAGTTTACTTCCTTCTAATGAACTTAACATTACAGAATCATTTGTTGGAATTTCAACATTTAAATAACCAGATTCAAATTTACCTGAAGCATTGTGGTGCATTGGCTGAGTTGCTCCTTTAGATTCAATTAAACCTAACTCCATCATTAATTGACAACCGTTACAAACACCTAAACTCAACGTATCTGGTCTTGCATAAAAATTATCTAGTGCTTGTTTTGCTTTTGGATTATACAAGAATGCTCCTGCCCAACCTTTTGCCGAACCTAACACATCCGAATTAGAGAATCCACCAACATAAACAATCATGTTTACATCACTTAAATCTTCCCTTCCTGAGATTAAGTCTGTCATGTGGACATCTTTCACATCAAAACCAGCTAAAAATAAAGAGTAAGCCATCTCTCTATCTCCATTCACTCCTTTCTCACGAATAATTGCTGCTTTAACTCCTGTCTTATTTTTTCTTCCGTGCTCTGCAGCATAATCAGAAAGTTTCCCTGTAAAGTTCCCTGGGAATTTATAATCTAGTACTGTATTTTTGTAAGTCTCAAAACGCTCTGTTGCTAACTCTTTTGTTGACTGTTGTTGATCTAATAAGTATGATGATTTATACCACACATCTCTCATTTCATCAATATCAAAATTAAGCTCAGCACCATTGTGCTTAATATTTATTGCTCTTTCATTTGTTGGAGATCCAATAGTGTGCGCATGAATTCCATTCTTCCCTAATTCAGAAACCACTTTACTACTATCCTTAACCTGAATAACAACAGCAGCAATTTCACTAAATAAGATTTTAGTTAAATCTTTCTCTTCAAATGAAGAGAAGTTAATATTTAACCCGCCATTCTTATTAGGGAAATTCATTTCTAATAACGTAGTAATTAAACCACCTGCAGAAACATCATGACCAGCTAAAACCAACCCGTCATTTATTAATTTCTGAATGGAATTGAATGCTCTAGCAAAATAATCATCATCACAAATTGTTGGAGAAACTTCTCCCAACTTATTAATTACCTGAGCGAAAGATGAACCACCTAACTCCATTTTACATTTAGAAAAATCAACCACAATTAATGAAGTCTCTTCATCTTGAACTAAAGTTGGCTCTATCACTTTCTTAACATCACTCACCTCACCTGAAGCAGAAATAATTACTGTTCCTGGAGCATAAACTGCTTCATCTTTATATTTCTGAACCATAGAAAGCGAATCCTTTCCTGTTGGAATATTAATTCCTAAGTTGCAAGCAAAATCACTTACTGCCTCTACTGCTTCGTACAAACGAGCATCTTCTCCTTCGTTTTTACAAGGCCACATCCAGTTAGCACTTAACGAAACAGATTTTAACCCATCCTTAAATGGCGCCCAAACAATGTTTGTTAACGATTCTGCAATTGCCATTTTACTCCCATTTCTAGGGTCAATTAATGCATTTACAGGTGCATGACCTAAAGCTGTTGCAATTCCTGCTTCACCTTTAAAATCTATTGCCACAACACCTAAGTTATTTAATGGTAATTGAATTTCTCCAGTAGTTTGCTGTTTAGCAATTTTACCTGTTACCGATCTATCTACTTTATTGGTTAACCAATCTTTACAAGCAACAGCTTCTAATTGTAAAACTTGTTCTAAATAAGTTTTAATCTGATTGCTATCATACTCAACAGCTGCAAATTTTGAATTTACTGTATTATCTGTAATTACAGTTTTTGGAGGACTACCAAACATATCTTCTATCTGAAGGTCGATTGGGTTTTCTCCAGTCTCCTCATCCTCAAATTTAAAGTTGTGATCCATTGTTATTTCTCCAACCACATACATTGGCGCTCTTTCTCTTTCGCAAATCTCTTGCAATAAAGCTACATCTTCTCCTTTTATAACTAATCCCATTCTTTCCTGAGATTCGTTACCTACAATTTCTTTAGCAGATAATGTTGGATCTCCAACAGGTAAACTTCTTAAATTAATTGTTCCTCCAACTTCCTCAACTAATTCTGATAAACAATTTAAATGTCCACCAGCACCATGATCATGAATAGAAACAATTGGATTTTTTGTTGACTCAACAAATGCACGAACAGCGTTACTTGCTCTTTTTTGCATTTCAGGATTAGAACGCTGAATAGCATTTAACTCAATGTTACTAGCGAACTCTCCAGTAGCTACTGAAGAAACAGCGCTTCCTCCCATTCCGATTCTATAATTATCACCTCCTAAAACAACAATTTTATCTCCTTTTTCAGGAACATGCTTTAAGGCATCTTCATGTTTACCATATCCGATACCACCAGCTTGCATAATTACTTTGTCGAAACCGAATTTCTTTCCAGCCTCAGTATGTTCAAAAGTTAAAACTGAACCATTAATTAACGGTTGCCCAAATTTATTTCCAAAATCTGAAGCCCCATTAGAAGCTTTAATTAAAATATCCATTGGAGTTTGGTATAACCAATCTCTTTCTTCCATTCCTTTTTCCCACGCTCTATCTTTTTCTAAACGAGAGTAAGCTGTCATGTAAACTGCAGTTCCTGCCATTGGAACAGAACCTTGCCCACCAGCCATTCTATCTCTAATTTCTCCACCCGAACCAGTTGCTGCACCATTAAATG
>JAQXDJ010000115.1 GCA_029251425.1 Vicingaceae bacterium | reverse complement strand
TGTTGCAAGCATTGTTGTTTGATTAACAACACCTATTTTCATCAAATCTTTTTTGATGTTAATACTTCTAAAGAAGAAATCATTAAAAGGCTAGACGAATAATTTTTTATTTTCCACATTAAACCTTTTTTAAGATAAGAAGTCTTACTACTCGTAAAACTTACTTAACACAAAAACTATATGAAAAAATACCTTCTAGGAACGATTCTATTTGTTGCAACAAGCACAAACTTATTGAACGCACAAGACCTTTACGATCTTACAAACATCACTACTATAGAGTTAACATTCACAGATCCCAATTGGGACGCAACAATGGACAGCTATTATGCAGCAGGGTTAGATCAAAGGCTACTTGCAACATGCCTTGTAAATGGTGTTCAATATGATAGCGTAGGTGTAAAATACAAAGGGAACAGTACTTATAGTACTAACAACGCAAAAAACCCTCTCACCATCAAATTAAACTACATTATAGATAACCAAGATTATGATGATTTTTACACCTTAAAATTATCCAATGGGAAAAACGACCCCTCATTTGTTAGGGAGGTTCTATCGTATGAAATTGCTCGTAAATATATGGATGCCCCACTATCCAACTATGCAACTATGCAAAGGTTTTTATTAATGGAAGTTTTCACGGACTATATTCAAGCTCAGAATCTATAAATAAGAAATTTGTTGAAGAAAAATTTTACTCTGACAAAGACAACACTCTTTTTAAATGCAATCCTGTGAGCGTACAAAATGGAGGGTCTTCATTAGAGTATTTAGGAATTGATTCAAGCTCATACTTTGACTATTATGAACTTCAAACAGACTATGGCTGGAATGATATGCCAACTTTCACTAACGAGTTAAACAACAACTTTAGCAATATAGAAAACACTTGGGATATTGACAGAGCTATTTGGATGTTAGCTTTTGACAATGTATTGGTAAGTTTAGATACTTATATCGGTCCATTTAAACAGAACTATTACTTATTTAAAGATGACCATAATCGTTTTAATCCTATTGTTTGGGATATGAATGAAAGCTTAGGTGGTTTTGAAACAATAGATATGGGAGGAGGAGGGCCTCCAGGACCGCCAAACGTAACATCCTTACAACAATTAGATCCCTTATTAAGACAAGGAAACAACGCCTACCCTCTAGTAAACAATATCTTAAACAATGTTAGATATAAAAAAATGTATATGGCTCATTTCAGAACTATTTTGGAAGAAAATTTTGTTACGGGAGATTATCAAAATAGAGCAACTGTTTTCCAAAGTTTAATTTCTAGCGATGTCAGTTCCGATCCAAATGCTTTTTACACTTCAACTCAGTTTTCTAGCAATTTAACCACTCAAATTTCAGGACAATCAGGCGCTTTTGGTATAACTCAACTGATGGATGCTAGAGTCACTTATTTACAAAGTAATGCTGAATACATTAAAGTTGGGCCTGTTATTTCTAATATTCTAAACAGCGCTTTAGCAATCAACTCCAACACAACAATAACAGCTGATATATCTAATGCAACTTATGCTTATCTAGGTTATAGAAATTCAATTGAAGACATTTTTACTAAAATTGAAATGTTTGACGATGGCGCTCATAATGATGGCGCTTCAGGGGATGGTGTTTATGGAGCAACAATTCCAGTTGGCGTTTCTGACATTCAATACTATATTTACTCTGACAATATTGCTGCTGGTAAATTCTCTCCTCAAAGAGCTGAGCATGAATACCATTCTCTTGCTGTTTCTGGAGATGTTGTAATCAATGAAATTTCAGCTTCAAACTCAAGCATTCAAGCCGATCCTGATGGAGAATTTGATGATTGGATTGAACTTTACAACAACACTTCTTCCCCTATTGTTTTAGATGAGTTTTATTTATCTGACAATAACTCTAATCCTACTAAATGGACATTTCCAACTGGAACTACAATTAATGCAAATGACTTTTTAATTGTATGGGCAGATAACGATACTTTACAATCTGGTTTACATGCAAATTTCAAACTTTCTTCTTCAGGTGAATCAGTTTTACTTTCTAATGTTTCAGCAAGTCTTATTGATGAAGTAACTTTTGGAGTTCAAACAACTGATTTAACTTTTGGACGATACCAAAATGGTACAGGTTCATTCATTTTTATGGACCCAACATTTGAGGACATCAATACCAATACAGTTGAGGTTGAAATGATTGAAAACACAATTAATTCATTCAACATATACCCTAACCCAACCTCTAACAATGTTACTATTGAGTTTAATGTAATTGAACCACAATCGATATACATCTTTAATATTGTTGGGAATATAGTTTACCAACAAGTTATAAATGATAAAAACATAAAAATTGAGGTTTCTAATTGGTCAAAAGGAATTTACCTTATAAAAACAAAAGATAAAGTTGAAAAACTGATAATCAACTAAACGCAAAAATCCCCATTTAATAATTTAAATGGGGATTTTTTCACATTAGACATTTATTACTTCCAAATTCCTTTAAAAGCAAAATCTTCAACTGCTTTTCTTTCTTTCACTCCAGAATCTCCTTCATAATAACCTAAAGCAATAGCTGTAACAGGTTCAAAACCTTCGGGTATATTTAATTTATCAATTGCATTCTGAGGAATAATTCCTGCCATTTGATGCAAATGAATTCCCATAGATTGTGCCTGAACAGATAAATTACCTACAGCCAAACCTAAATCGTGTTTTGCAACAGTATTTTCAGAACCATTTTTAGCATACTTTTTACTTATCACTGTAATTACTAAAGCTGCAACGTTAGCCGTCCATCCCTGATTACCTTCAACCAAACATTCATGGATGTTTTTAAACGAATCACCATCTTCTCTTAAAGCATAAACAAATCGCCATGGTTGCTCGTTAAATGCAGATGCTGCTTTTCCTGCTGCTTCAAAAAGTGTGTTTAAATCTTCTTGGGTTATTGATTTGTCAGCAAACTCATACGGACTAAACCTATCTTTTATTAAATCTAATACTGCCATAATTATATTGTTTTTATTAATGATAACGGGAGAACACTTTTTTAACAACCTAACTTAACATGAAATTAGTGCCCTCCCTATTATCTTAAAATTTATTTTGTAAGTGTTACATTTATTGTAAAACCTATATCATTTGCTATAATATATTCTGCCGGAACCCCTTCATCCCCTTCCGTATGATAAACAATATTCCAATCTTGACGAGTGATGGCAAAATCTTCAGACACTACAGAAACTTCATTATCAGAAACTGTAACGTTTGCATTAAACGTAATGCTCTTTGTTGCATCTAAAATTGTTAAATTTCCAGTAACACTAGAATTAAACCCACCAGTTCCTTCAGTAATATTTGTTAGCTCAAACTTTGAAGTAGGATACATTTCTGTATTAAACAAATCTGGACTCAATAAATGTCCTGTTAATTTTGCTGTTGTCTCTGCATCATCACCAAAATTCTCAACAGTTAAGGTATTCATATCTACTTCAATTATAGCATTAGACACCACTCCATTATTTACTAATACACTTGCTGAGCTTGTGTACATTTTACCAAACCTTGGCTCTACACCACCTAAATGAGAAGCTCTCCAATCCAAATAACTTCCATCTTTAATTTTATTATAAGTTACAGTTTCTTCAGTTTGAACTGTTTCTACTTCAGCTGCATCACTTGCCTCTACTTTTTTTCCGCTATCAGAACAAGAAGCCAAAAAAGCTCCAAATAATAATGCTACTAGTGTTGTTTTTTTCATTTTATTTTTGTTTTAATTGTTTACTAATTCTATATATGTTTTATGTGATAATTTTTGAGGAACAGCTATTGAGAATAGGTTTACTTCTCAATAGCTGTTCCAAAAAAAATTATCACAAAAAACAT
>JAQXDJ010000105.1 GCA_029251425.1 Vicingaceae bacterium | reverse complement strand
TATATATATATATAAGTTGTAAAAAGGAAAATACTTAAGGTCAACAATATTTATTTTAAAGAAATGCTGGATAGGTTGTTGTTATCTTCTTTTTCTTATTTTATCACAAACAGTTATGGCAGCAAATAAAACTCAAAAAACAGAAAATAGTGTTGAAGAATTTATTAACTCAGTAGATCATGAAGTAAAACGAAATGATGCTTTTGAGATTTTGGAGATTATGAAACAAGTAACAGGAGAAGAGCCTAAAATGTGGGGGAAAGCCATTATTGGTTTTGGTGATTTGCATTATAAATATGCGAGTGGTAGAGAAGGGGATTGGTTTAAAGTTGGTTTCTCTCCGCGTAAAGCAAAAATATCTTTATATATAAGTGGTTGTGATGTTGCAATGCACGAAGAAATGATTAGTCGATTTGGAAAGCATAAAGCAGGTAAGGGCTGTTTATATATTAACAAATTGGCTGATATTGATAAGGAAGTACTAAAAGAGATGATAAAGAACTGTTACGATAATCCGAATATACCTTGTTAATAATGAGATTTACTATTATTATTTTACTGCTATTGTCATTAGGACAAATAAAAGCACAAAATTCTACAGAAGAGCATTATCAGTTTGATAGTATCTATAAAACGATAGAAGGTTATTACAATCGCGGATTAAATTTTAAAGCTGCAGAGCTTCCGAAATCGTTAGAGGAAAATAGATATGTTGATGCTTCGGCTCATTTTTTCTTTGCAAGAGTTTATTCATTAAGTAATGAGTTTAGTAAAACGTTATTTTCACTTAAAAATGCAGTAGAAAGAGGGATTACGAAAGAGCAAATAGAACAGATGTATGATTTAGATCCTTTTAGAAAAAGTAATTTGAATGTAATTTTTGAATCAAGTTATCCAACTTGGCATCAAGTTTATTTGGATAAACAAAAGGATATAAAATTAGACTCAGTTTATATGAATGAGTTAATAGAAATTACAGAATGGGAAAGTGATTATGAGGTGAAAACTTGGTATGATCAAGATGGAAATGTTGCTTTTATTGAAGATTCAAGTATGATAGAATTAAATAGAAAACAGCAAGATTCTGTTTTTTATTTTACTATGGAATTAGTGTTAGAAAAAGGCTTCCCAATACGAAAAAGAGTAGGGGAACTATTCAATTACTATTCTAGAAGATTAGGATATAGCTTACCTAAGGATTTTAGTTTAGATGATAAGAAATGGAAGAAAATAAAAAAAATGATTTTCACAGAAATGGAAAAAGGAAACATAAAACCATTTTATTATGCAGTACTTGAAGATGATATTAGAGCGTCCAGAAATCAATCTCAATTGTATGGGACATGGTCTGCTATTTATAGTAATAGCTTTGATGTAGCTGCTGAGGTATTGTTTGAGAATCCAGAAGAAATTAATGTAAGGAGAAAAGCAGTAGGGTTGTGTCCAATCCAAGTGGAATTATGGTCGCAAGCAAGAGAGTTACCCGAATCACTAAAAGGAATAGAGTTTAAATGAGAGATATTACAAATAGAGAAGACTTACTGTTCTTGATGGAAGCATTTTATTCTAAAATGTTAAATGATGAGCAAATAGGTTACATCTTTACAGATGTAGCAAAATTGGATTTAGCACATCATTTACCTTTGTTAGCTGACTTTTGGAATAATGCATTGTTTCATACCGGTGGTTATAAAAATAATGTAGTTCAAATTCATAAAAACTTAGATGCTTTAGAAAAACTGACTCCAGAACACTTTAAGCAATGGCAGCTTTTATTAGGAGAAACAATTGATCAAAATTTTAAAGGAGAAATCGCAGAAAAAATGAAGATAAGAGCTTCTCAGGTTGGTATGACTATCCAAGCTAAACTCGGACATTATTCTTAATAAATACCTTTTTTACGGTATTGTTTAGAATGATTCTAAAT
>JAQXDJ010000098.1 GCA_029251425.1 Vicingaceae bacterium | reverse complement strand
GCGAATATTATTCAAGCACAATTATTGTTTTTAGAATCAGTAGATGCTAAGAAAGATATTCAGATTTATTTAAACTCTCCAGGGGGAGGTGTTTATGCAGGTTTAGGTATTTATGATACGATGCAATACATTGCTCCAGATGTAGCAACAATTTGTACAGGAATGGCAGCTTCAATGGGGGCGGTTTTATTATGTGCAGGTGCTGAAGGAAAGAGAACTGCTTTAAAGCACTCAAGAGTAATGATTCACCAACCTTTGGGTGGTGCACAAGGTCAGGCTTCTGATAGGGAAATTACTGTAAGAGAGATTAAGAAATTAAAGAAAGAACTTTATGATATTATTTCATCACATTCAGGAAAACCATTTGATGAGGTTGAAAAAGATAGTGATAGAGATTACTGGATGACTTCAACTGAAGCAAAAGAGTATGGAATGATTGATGAAGTTTTAATTAGAGAAAGAAAATAATAAATAAGTAAAACAGGTGTCAGGGGTAAGTATTCAGTTTTGAATTACTGATTACTTACTGCTGATTACTAAAACCTAAAAATAAATGAGCTATATAGCACAAATTCACGCAAGACAAATTTTAGATTCAAGAGGAAACCCAACTGTTGAGGTTGATGTGGTTACTCAAAATGGTATTTTAGGTAGAGCAGCAGTTCCTTCAGGAGCTTCTACAGGTAAATATGAAGCTGTTGAGTTGAGAGATAATGATCCTGGAATGTATATGGGAAAAGGTGTTCAGAAAGCTATTCAGAACATTAATGGTACACTTAACGAGCAGTTAAATGGTGCTCACATAATGGATCAAACGTCTATTGATAATGCAATGATTGCATTGGATGGTACGTCTAATAAAGCAAATTTAGGAGCTAACGCTATTTTAGGTGTTTCATTAGCTGTTGCTAGAGCTGCAGCTGAAGAAGCTGGAGTTCCATTGTTTAAATATATTGGAGGAGTTAATGCGAATGTATTACCAATTCCAATGATGAATATCTTAAATGGAGGATCTCATGCTGATAACAAAATAGATATCCAAGAATTTATGGTGATGCCTGTTGGATCGACTTCGTTTAGCGAAGGGTTAAGAATGGGTACTGAAGTATTTCATCACTTAAAAGCGGTATTAAAATCTAAAGGTCATTCGACAAATGTTGGTGATGAAGGTGGTTTTGCTCCGAATTTAGGTTCTAACGAAGAAGCTATTGAAACGGTATTAACAGCAATTGAAAAAGCTGGTTACAGACCAGGTGATGATATGCACATTGCTTTAGATGCAGCAAGTTCTGAATTTTACAATGCAGAATCTGGATTGTATGAATTTGATTCTACAGGAGATAAAAGAACTTCTTCTGAAATGGTTTCTTATTGGAAAGATTGGACAGCTAAATACCCAATTTTATCAATTGAAGACGGATTAGATGAAGATGATTGGAATGGTTGGAAAGAATTAACTGCTGCTGTTGGAGATAAAGTTCAGATTGTTGGAGATGATTTATTTGTTACCAATACAGAAAGATTGAAACGAGGAATAGAAGAAGATTCTGCTAACTCTATCTTGATAAAAGTAAATCAAATTGGTTCGTTAACTGAAACAATTAATGCTGTTGATATGGCGAATAGAGCTTCATTTACTTCGGTAATGAGCCATCGTTCTGGTGAAACAGAAGATAATACAATTGCTGATTTAGCAGTTGCATTAAATACTGGACAAATTAAAACTGGTTCTGCTTCTCGATCTGATAGAATGGCTAAATACAATCAATTATTAAGAATTGAAGAGATGTTAGGAAACTCTGCTATTTATTTAGGTAGAGATTTTAAATTCTTAAAATAGAACAAACATTTATGGCAAGCATATTAATTATAGATGACGAAAGACCAATTAGAAATACGCTAAAAGAAATTTTAGAGTATGAAAAATTTAAGGTAGATGAAGCTGAAGATGGTCAGGCTGGTTTAGAAAAAATTAAAGCCGGTAAGTACGATTTAATTATGTGCGATATTAAAATGCCAAAAATGGATGGTATTGAAGTGTTAGAAGCTGCAGTTAATCAAGGAGTAGATACTCCAATAGTTATGATTTCTGGTCATGGTACGATTGAAACAGCAGTTGAAGCGCTCAAAAAAGGAGCTTATGATTTTATATCAAAACCATTAGATTTAAATCGATTATTGGTTACAGTTCGTAATGCCGTAGATAGAAAAGAATTAGTTCAAGAAACTAAAAAGCTTAGAAGGAAAGTTAGTGCTGGAAAAGGACAAACTCAAATTGTAGGCGAATCGGAAGGGATAATGGCTGTTAAAGAAATGATAGCCAAAGTTGCTCCTAGTGATGCACGTGTTTTAATTACTGGAGGGAATGGTACGGGTAAAGAATTGGTTGCAAGAAGTATGCATGAACAATCTACCAGAAACAAGTCTCCATTTATTGAAGTAAATTGTGCTGCAATCCCATCAGAACTAATTGAGAGTGAATTGTTTGGACACGAAAAAGGTGCTTTTACATCAGCTATAAAACAGCGTAAAGGTTGTTTTGAGCAAGCAGAAGGCGGAACACTGTTTATGGATGAGATTGGTGATATGAGCCTTTCTGCTCAAGCAAAAGTGTTAAGAGCTTTACAAGAAAGTAGAATAACTCGTGTTGGTGGTGAGAAAGAGATTAAAGTAAACGTAAGGGTACTTGCTGCTACCAATAAAGACTTGGTTCAAGAAATCGCTGATGGTAACTTTAGAGAAGATTTATATCATCGTTTAGGTGTTATATTGGTTCATGTACCAGCTTTAAATGATAGAAAAGATGATATTCCAATATTAGCGGAGTACTTCTTAAATCAATTGGCCCAAGACCATGGTAGAGATATTGTTTTTGATTCGAAAGCACTAGAAGAATTAAAAAAGGTAGATTGGACAGGTAACATTCGTGAGCTGCGAAATATTGTAGAGCGTTTAGTGATACTTTGCGATAAAACGATAACAGCTGCAGATATAAAGATGTATGCTAACCCTAAGGCTTGATAGGGTGCTATTTTAAAATTTGTTTGATTTGTTGCCGTAATTCTGGAATTACTTCTGGTTTGAACCAATCGTTTTTTCTCTGCCAAATGTTATTTCTGGGGGATGGGTGAGGTAGTACAAAGTATTGAGGTAAATATGCTTTGAAATTTTTAACGGTTGAAGTTAAATTTTTTTCTGCCTTATTTCCAAGATAATAATCTTGTGCATATTTCCCAATTAAGAGGATTAACTCTACATTTTTCATTTGAGATAGTAATGAATCGTGCCATTGTGGAGCACATTCTTTTCTTGGAGGCAAATCGCCTGTTTTTCCTTTTCCTGGATAGCAAAAGCCCATAGGAATAATAGCAATCTTTTCAGGATTATAAAATGTTTCATTATCAATATCCATCCAAGCTCTTAAATTCTCACCACTCTTATCATCCCATGGAATAGCGCTTTTGTGAACTCTAGTTCCTGGTGCCTGACCAATAATTACTATTTTACTTTTTTTATGAGCTACAAGAACTGGTCTTGGTCCTAATTCTAAATGAGAAGAACAAATGTTACATTGAGATATTTCTTGAAGTAGTTTTTTGATGATTGTCCTAATTAAATAGTCATTGAAAAAATACGTGTAGTTGGCTTGTTTCTAATTAATTGTAAATCAAAAGCCATGCAAACGTTCCGTACAAAAGGTCTTGCTGCTTCAGGTAATGATAATCCATTTTCTGTTATTTGAACTAAACCATCTTGTTCCATTTCTTTTAATCGATCTAAACATTCTTGTAGCTCAGGAAATTTTAATTCATCTTCAGTCCAAGTAGTTTCGAAATGACACATAATATTTAAAATGTGTTTACGAATAACCAAATCTTCTTCGCTTAATAAGTGCCCTCTAAAAATTGGAATTTTACCTGCATTTACAAGTTCGGTGTATTCTTCAACTGTTTTTGCATTTTGGGCAAAAGCGTACCAACTGTCACTAATAGAACTCATGCCTAAACCAACCATAAGTTGTGTTTTGCTAGCAGTATATCCCATAAAATTACGGTGCAGCGTTTTGTTTTCCATGGCTTTGTGCATGGAATCTGTCTTTAATGCAAAATGATCCATTCCAATTTCTACATAGCCTAAATCAAACAACATTTGTTTTCCAGTTTCATAAAGCACACGTTTTTCTTCAGCGCTAGGTAAATCGTTTTCATCATACCCTCTTTGTCCAACTCCTTTAATCCAAGGTACGTGAGCATAACTATAAAAAGCAATTCTATCTGGTTTTAATGTTTTTGTTTTGTTAATCGTATCAATAATACTTTCTTTAGTTTGGTGAGGTAGTCCAAAAACTAAATCTTGACTAATAGAAGTGTAGCCAATTTCTTTACTCCAATCAGTAACTTCTTTTACTATTTCAAAAGGTTGAATACGATTTATTGTTTTTTGGACTTTAGGATCATAATCCTGGACTCCAAAACTGTTTCTTCTAAATCCTAAATCGTAAAAAGTTTGTAAATGTTCTTTAGTTGTATTGTTTGGGTGTGCTTCAAAACTAAATTCATAATCCTCACATTTTTCACCTTTAGAAACAATTCCGTCAATTAGCTTCTTAAGGTTTTCAGGACTAAAAAAAGTAGGTGTTCCACCTCCTAAATGTATTTCTTTAATTTTTGGTTTTTCATCAAACAATTCACAATATAAATCCCATTCTTTTAAAACCGTATCAACATAAGGTTGTTCAACGCTATGTTGTTTGGTAATGCGTTTATGACAGCCACAAAAAGTACACAAACTCTCACAAAAAGGTAAGTGTATGTAAATGCTTATTCCTTCAGCAGCATTACTTTCTATAAAAGCTTTTTTAGTTGAATTTTCCCAATCGGTATATGCTATTCCTTCTTTATCCCAAAAAGGAACGGTAGGGTAACTAGTATATCTTGGACCTGCAATGTTGTATTTTTGAATGAGTGAATTGTTCATCTATTTAATGCTGTTTTTAAAATAATAACCCAAAATAAACGAAACACATCCGGGCTTTGTGTTTTCAGGAACCTCGTATGATACCTGCATTTTTTTTAATGGAAACTCCATTGTAATTTCATAAGTGTTTTTAGCACTTTTGGTTTCATTTTCTGAATTAAAAACCAATTCATACTTTCCAGCATCTTTTTTATTTCCTATGTCATGTAACTTTATAATTACACCTTCAGGCATTTTAGAAACATCAAATACTAGTTTGTAAACAACACCTTTAAAAAGGTTTATTTGATATTCTTCTTTATAAAAAAGATCGTAAGTTTTAATTTCAGTGTTTCTCGCATTGTCATATTCAGCAGCACCTAATATTTGGTAAATCTTTTTATTTTTCAGTTTCTCGCATTGAGCAAAAGAGCTTTTTATTCCCAATAAAAAGAAGCAGAAAATAGATATGATACTGTATTTAAATAACATTTCTATTTGTTTTCACCAACCATTTTTTCGCCAATCATTTTACCAAAATCTCTCATTTCTTTGGCAATTTCTTTATCATTAGTCGCTCTCTCGTAAGTGTCAGACATAGTAATGATAGACTGATAAAAGAAATGTTTCATTTCATCTAGCATCATATCTTTAGTCCATAAATCAATACGTAAAGTGTTATTTTCTTTAGCATCCCACAAACTAACAATCATTGCTTTAGCTTGTTTTACTTCATCTTCTCCAGTATCTGATGCTGACCAATCTATTTTCTCTGGAACATGATTTTCATCTAAGGATATCGTGAAGTTTATTTCTGATTTTTTCATTTATGGTTTGTATTTTGATTTATTTAAAATTTCTTGTGCGTTGTTGTTGTTCATTAATTGTTCGATAGTGATGTTGGGGTTCTTTTTCATGTAAGCTTTTACAATTTGCCATCCAACCCAATGCCCAATTCTACCAGGAGAACCTTCAGGAAACCCTTGAATAAAAGGGGCTTCTCCCATATATTTTATAATTTCTTTGGTGTCTTTAGTATAGAGCAATTTGTTGTCAATAAAATAAAACCAAACAGGTTCAGCATTGGCTCTGCACCAATTTAATTGCGTTTCGTTGTAGTTTATTTTTATGGTGTTTGGTGCTTTTGGCATTAAAGCATCCATTAAGTATAATGTTTTTCCTTGGTGAATTATTTCCGTTAGTAAGTCAGCATTTTTTTCTTTCAATTCAAACTCGGTAGCTACCCAACCTAATAAAGCTCCAGCAACTAATCCTTTTTTACTCATAAAAGCTGTTTTGTATTTTGGTAAGCCGAGTTGAGCGTAAGCTTTGTAATCGCTTCCTAAAAACATGTCTAAACCAATTCCTAAATAAGCTTTGTCGGTAGTAATTGCGTAGTTAAACCCCGAAACATAAGTGATTATTTCAGGAATATTTTTTTTAGGAAAATAATGTTTGTAGTGCTT
Organism: Vicingaceae bacterium; assembly: GCA_029251425.1. GTDB lineage: Bacteria > Bacteroidota > Bacteroidia > Flavobacteriales_E > Vicingaceae. The sequence continues at coordinate 4,211 of JAQXDJ010000098.1, read as the reverse complement.
AAAAGCTTCATTTAGTTCATTTTCGTAAACAGAAAAATCTGTATAAACATTGGCAACATCTGTTTTAACTTCGTTAATGTATGTATCGTTGGTAAAGGCATTTAATCGTTTGTTAATGTCCTCATGTTTTATTGAACCAATGTTAATTACACTTTGTGTAAAATCCTGTAAAAACAAACCATACTTAGTGTTTAATTCGCCTACATTTTCTGGTGTAATACCATTTTTATATTGGAATAAATCTTGGTCAAATCTTTTAACCGACAACTTTACATCAACTTTACTCACATCAATATCAAGTGGGTTGTTTCCGCATGATAAAATAGTAGTGATAAGCACTAAAGTTATTAGGGTTTTAAGTGTTGAAAAATAGCGTTTCATTAACTTTTATCCGGTTTAATTATATCTAAATTTGTAGCAATAAGTTTATAGATTATGATACAAAAAACAAAGATACTTACTTTAATACTATTTGGGTTGTTATTTTTAAACGTTTCTGCACAAGAAGAAAGTTTTGAAAATGATCCAATTGATCAAACCCAAAATGAGGAGCCTAAATTTAGATTTGGATTACAGGTTAGTCCACAAATAAGTTGGTTAAGTCCTAATACTAAAAATTACGAAAGCGAAGCAAATAAATTAGGGTTGAATTATGGTCTTGTAACGGAGTTCTTTTTAACAAAGAACTACTTGTTTTCTACAGGTTTTTTCATTTCGAGTTTAGGCGGTACAGTTTCTTACGAAGGACTTTATGTAGATAATAATGGTTTAAATGTACCATCTGCTGTAGAACAAACTTATGCTATAAAGTACATGGAAATTCCGCTAACAATAAAGCTTAGAACTAACGAAATTGGTTACATGACTTACTATGGCCAGTTTGGATTAAAGTCTGGAATTAAGTTTAAGTCAACAAGTGATTATACGTATGCAGATATTAATAACTCTCCTAAAATTGAGGATGTAAACACTGCTGGAGATATCTTTTTTGTAAATATGTTTTTAACGGTGGGTGCAGGAATTGAGTATAGTATTTCTGGAAACACTAGCTTGCAGTTAGGGTTAACGTATAACAATGGATTTATTAACCAACTAGATAAAGAGTCTAATTTGTTAGATGCAAATGGAAGAGCTACGGTTAATGTGGCTGGAGAACCTGTTTTTACAGGGAAAGATCCAAGTGCAAATGTTCATTATGTAGCATTAAATGTAGGGCTTTTCTTTTAAGTGATGAATACAGAAAAAGTACAAGAACACATTGTTAATTGGTTATCCAATTATGTAGCAACTTCAAAAACAAAAGGGTTTGTTATTGGAATTTCTGGAGGAATAGATTCTGCTGTAACATCTACCTTAGCTGCCGAAACTGGTTTACCTGTTTTGTGTGTAGAAATGCCTATACATCAGGATGAAAGTCAGGTTACAAGAGCAAAAAAGCACATTCGTTGGCTAACAAATAAGTATGAAAATGTTAAACAAACAGAAGCAGACTTAACTGCTGTTTTTGATTTGTTTTCAAAATCTGTTGAACATACTGAAAATGAGGGTTTAGATGCTTTATCGTTAGCTAATGCTCGTGCAAGATTAAGAATGACAACGCTTTACCATTATGCTCAAGTTAATGGTTTTTTGGTTTTAGGAACAGGAAATAAAGTAGAAGATTTTGGTGTAGGTTTTTATACCAAATATGGAGATGGTGGAGTAGATATTAGTCCAATTGCTGATTTAGTAAAAACAGAGGTTTTTGCATTAGGAAAACATTTAGGTGTAATTAATGAAATATTAACTGCCGCACCAACAGATGGGCTTTTTGGAGATGAACGCACAGATGAAGACCAATTGGGAGCTTCTTACCCTGAGTTAGAATGGGCCATGGAAACTGCTGAAAAAGCAAACATTGATTTTATTGCTTTTACCCCAAGAGAACAAAAAGTATTTGAAATTTATACCCGATTAAATACCATTAACCAACACAAAATGCAAGCAATACCTGTTTGTGAGATTCCAGAAGAGATTAAAGATTAGAATTATTTCGTTTAACGGTTCTGGCTAAGAAACGTCCGGCTTTCAAACCGTAAATTTCATCGCCAAGATGAAATTGATTTGAAAGATAAATCTTCTCGTTGAAGGTTTAACGAGCATGTTTGCTTAGCTTATGTTGTGCACTGGCTTTTATTTAAAATTCATTTCAAACAGTTCTTGATTTTCAAAGTCAGAGCCAGCATTCAATGAATAAATACACGGGTCGTCAAATCCTAAGTACCCGTCATATTGTTTGGCAAAAACGTTCTCAACTTGAAAGTTGCTGTCCATATGGACCCAAAGCATTGGATAATGTCTTGAGAATTCTTGTCGCTTTGTGAATACCAAAGTCACTCTTTTGTTTTCTAAGTCTTCTTTGTTTCCTTCGCAGCAGTAGTTTGTTTCTGAGAATTTTTGATTTACGAGTTGTTTGATATCGGACTTGCTATCAATGTTTTCTGTTAGTCGAGATTTTTGTCGTTTACATGTTAAGTTATGAAGTCCTGCGAGAGAAGTAATTTGATAAGGTTCTCCTAAAATCTCTTGTACGTCTTCCAAGTCCATTCCTATTTGAATTTGTCGAATTTCAGTGGAAGAGAAATCTCCTGACAAGTCTCGTTTGTCCATTGAGAAGTTAACCGTAATAAAACCGATTACGATTAATATTGAAAGTAATATTATCTGTTTACGTTTCATTTTTTCAGCTTGTGCACAATGCATTTGTTAGTTCAACCCTTCGACAAGCTCAGGATAAATTCAAGACTTACATAATGTTAAACGAAGTTAGCGTTTTTTTTACGAGAAAGTCAATTACCGGTTGGCTAAATTGTTAGATATAATCTTATCCTTTTTTAAGCTTTGTTGCTGGTTTTGGGTAATGTTTTTGTAATGCTCGTAACGAGCAATAATCTCATTTACATAATCGTAAGTAATAAAACCTTTGCAATAACCATGTCTTACCACTTCATCTTTATAGTATTTTGGTTTCGATTTGTTAAGTAAGAAAAAGTCAACATTGTCATCCCAAATAAAAGGGTCTTTCCCATACTTTTCTGCTAATCTTCTGGCATCTAATAAGTGTCCTGGTCCAACATTGTATGAAGCTAAAATAAAACGAATACGCTGTGTAGTGTCAGAAATTATGGGCTCCCAATAATTGTCTAAGTACTTCAAATATTTCACACCTGCAGCAATGTTTTCTTGTCCGGTAGAATTGGTGTCAACCCCAAATTTAGCTCCAGTAACAGGCATAAATTGCATTAATCCAAAAGAATCTCCCCAGCCTCTAGCAGCGTTGTTAAAATGAGATTCTTGGTAAATCATTGCAGCTAATAATTCCCAATCCCAACCAATTTTTGGTGCGTGCTGTTGTATGGTTTCGTCATAGGCAGAAATAGAACCGCTGTTGAGGGTGTAGTATTTATGTTTAATACGTTTGTTAAATCCTTTTTGGTTTTTAAAATACTTATTGTACAATATTTTAAATTTCTTGGTTTTCTGAAAGCTTATTAACCATTCGTTAATTGATTGAGTAAGTTTAGTCCCATTTTTTCGAGTAGCCCAAGCAATTTTTTGGTCTAAGCTAATGCTTAAGCTAGCATCTATGTTAGGATATTGCCATTGGCTAACCATTGCAATGTTTTTGTCAGCAACAGTGTATTTAATTTCTTGTGTAGCTACCTTTTCAATAAGTGCTTCGGTAGAGTATTCTCCAGATACAGTATTAATGTTTATGGTTCCTCCAATTTCATTTGATAGACTTTTAATACGAGAGTAAAATGATGATTCTTTAATTATAGTAACTGTTTTGTCAGCCAAATCTAATGGTGATTGTAGCAACTTCTCTTTGAGTTCAGCTTTTTTCATTTTTCGCCATCCTTCAGGTTTTCGTTGTATTAAAACTTGCTTTGTAATAAATAGCGGATGCGTAAAATCACATTCAATTAATCGTTCTTCTGTTATTGCTAAGTTAGCTGCTAAAATATCTGCATTGCCCTTGTTTAAATCAGCAAAAATACTGTCGTTATTTATTATTGGAATAATTTCTAACTCAACCTCAATGTGGCTGGCGTATTTTTTTAGTAATTCGTATTCAAAACCCATAGGGTTTCCTTTGTAAATAAAGTAACTGGTAGGGCTATATTCTAAAAAGGCAGTTAAAACGCCTTCTGTTTTTATGCTGTCTAAAT
>JAQXDJ010000050.1 GCA_029251425.1 Vicingaceae bacterium | reverse complement strand
ATCCTACATCTCCAGCTTTTGTAATAGGAAAAACATTGTGTATTCCTACCGTTTTTATTGCTTATACCGGTGAAGCCTTGGATTTTAAAATACCATTATTAAAGGCTTTGCATGCAGTTGATGAGGCTGCAGTTGATGTATGTCAATACTTCGATAAAAATGTAAATAAAGTAAGTGCAAGTTTAGGTTGGGAACAAGAATATTTTTTGATAGATAAGGCATTGTATAATGCTCGACCAGATATAATGATGACGGGTAGAGCTTTGGTCGGTCATGATCCTGCAAAAGGTCAGCAATTGGATGATCATTATTTTGGTTCTATTCCAGGAAGGGCTGAAGCTTTTATGAAGGAATATGAAATAGAAGCTTTGAAGTTGGGGATACCTGTTACAACAAGGCATAATGAGGTTGCGCCTAATCAATTTGAATGTGCTCCAATGTTTGAGGAAACTAATTTAGCAAACGATCATAATCTTTTGTTAATGGATTTGATGGAGAAAATTGCAAGAAAGCATGATTTTAGAGTGTTACTTCATGAAAAGCCATTCGGAAGTTTAAATGGTTCAGGGAAACACAATAATTGGTCGCTTTCTACAAATACAGGGGTTAATTTATTGGCTCCAGGAAAAAATCCAAAAACAAACCTTAGATTTTTAACATTCTTGGTAAATACTGTTAAAGCAATTTATGATAATGCTGATGTTTTAAGAGCAAGTATCGCTTCGGCAGGAAATGATCATCGATTAGGTGCAAATGAAGCTCCACCAGCAATAATATCTGTTTTTTTAGGTTCGCAACTAACTGAGATGTTGGATAGATTGGAGAAAAGTGTTAAGGCTGGAAAGATGACTCCAGAAGATAAAACGGAGTTAAAATTAAGCATCGGTAAGATTCCACAAATTATGTTGGATAACACTGATAGGAACAGAACTTCTCCTTTTGCTTTTACAGGGAATAAATTTGAATTTAGAGCTGTTGGTTCTACTGCAAACTGTGCACACTCAATGACTGCCTTAAATGTTATTGTGGCAAATCAATTAAAAATATTTAAAAAGTCTGTTGATGCAAGAATTGATAAAGGGGTTAAGAAGGATGAGGCAATTTTAAAGGAGCTTCAGAAATTAATCAAAGAGTCTAAAGATATTCGTTTTGAAGGAAATGGTTATGGAGAGGAGTGGGTTGAAGAGGCTGCCAGAAGAGGACTTTCTAATTTGAAAGATACTCCTAGTGCTCTTAAAGTTATGGTTGATAAAAACACTAAGAAGTTATATGGTGATATGGGCGTTCTTTCTGAAATTGAATTGGATGCTCGTTATGAGATTGATTTGGAAAATTATATTCTTAAGTTGCAAATTGAATCTAGAACATTAGGTGATATTGCTCAAAACCATATTATTCCAACTGCAATTAAATATCAAAATGTTTTAATTGAAAATGTTAAGGGGATGATGGATGTCTTTGGAAAAGATTCTAAATCTATGGCTGCTACTCAAATTCAGGTATTAAAAGAACTTTCAGTACATACAAACAGTATTAGAGAAAAAGCTGAAAAGATGTTGGAGGAGCGTAAAAAAGCAAATAAACTAGATGATTCAGAGAAGAAGGCTGCAGCATATTGTAATAAAGTTAAGCCCTATTTTGAGGAAGTGAAATATCATTCTGACAAGTTAGAAATTTTGATTGATGATGAACTTTGGCCTTTACCAAAATTGAGAGAATTATTATTTACAAGATAGTTTTGTAGCTTGGTTGCAAAAAAAAAAACAATCACTATAGAATAGGATTTTGGAAGGATTTTTGTTTAAATTAGATTGCTTAAGTTAAAAGATTTTTTTACTTTAGCGCCTATTCAAAAAAGAATTTAAATTATTACTATGAATATATCTAGAATTATAACAGTTTTTGCATTAGTAGCAGTTTTTGGTTTAACGGCAAATGCTCAAAAGAACTATAAGAAAGAAGCTGATGTAGCTTTTAGCGGTGGTAAGTATTACAAAGCAATTGAGATGTATAAAAAGGCTTATACAAAAGAGTCTAAAAATGAAGTGAAAGCAGAAATTCTTTTTCAAATTGCAGAATGCTATAGAGGTAAAAATGATGGTAAGCAAGCTGCTGTTTGGTATAATAAGTCTATTAAAGCGAGGTATGATAATCCAATAGCGATTTACTATGTTGCAGAAATTTATAAGTCAGAAGGTAGGTATGAAGATGCTATAGTTGAGTTTAATAAATATAAAGCTGCTAATCCAGGAGACAAAAGAGCTCAAAAAGGAATTGAATCTTGTGAGTTAGCTAAGAAATGGAAAGATGAGCCAACTAGAATCGTAGTAAATCCAATGCCTTTAATAAATTCTGAAGATTATGATTTTTCACCTGTTTTTGCAGATAAGAAAAATATGGAGTTGTATTTTACTTCAACTAGAAAAGGCTCTGCTGGAGATGGAGTCTCAGATGTGACAGGAATGAATTTTTCTGATATTTATAGAACTAAAGTTGATAAAAAAGGAAAGTGGAGTGAGCCTGTTGTTTTAGAAGGTGGTGTTAATTCACCAGCAAGTGAAGGGGCTTCGTGTTTAAATAAGAAGAGAAATACAATGTATTTTACAATTTGTGGAGTAGAAACTAAAGGAGTTATGGGTTGTAGTTTATTTTGGTCTAAAAAGCAAGGTACAAAATGGGGGGATCCTGAAGTTATACCTGTAACAGAAGATACCTTTACTGTTGGTCATCCTGCAATATCTTTAGATGATAAGATGTTAGTTTTTGCATCTAATATGCCTGGAGGACAAGGAGGAAAAGATTTGTGGTATATTACTTATAATAAGAAAATGAAAGAGTGGTCTAAGCCAACAAATTTAGGTGCGGAGATTAATACTGCAGGCGATGAAATGTTTCCTTATATTAGACATAATGGGGAGCTTTATTTTTCTTCTACAGGACATAAAGGTATGGGTGGTTTAGATATTTTTAAAGCAACTAGTACAGGAACCAATCAATGGGGAGGAGTAGAGAATCTTAAAAGCCCTATGAATTCTGAAGCAAATGATTTTGGAATTGTATATGATGGAGCAAAGGATCAAGGGTTTTTCACTACAGATAGAGAAGGTGGTAAGGGAGGAGATGATATATGGTCATTTAAACTATCTCCTTTATTATTTCAATTAGATGGTAACGTGAAAAATGTTGAAACAGGAGTTGCAATTTCCGGAGCTAAAGTTAAATTAATTGGTACTGATGGAAGTTCAGTTTCCACTACAACAGATGAAAATGGGAATTTCTTTTTTGCTGAAAATGGTCCAAATAGATACATTAATAAAGAAACATCATATTCTATTGTAGTTGAAAAGGAAAAATATTTAAATGCAAAAGGAAAAGAAACTACAGTAGGGTTGGATAAATCAAGAAAATTCTTTCATGAGTATACATTACAGCCTTTCCAAGATGTAGTTATTAAATTACCTTTAATTGAGTATAAAACAGCTAAGTGGGATTTGCAACCACAGTATAAGGATTCTTTAAATTTCTTATATAATATTATGACTGAGAATCCTACTTTAATTATACAATTAAGATCTCATACAGATCATAGAGGTTCAACTCCTGCTAATCAAAAATTATCTCAACGTAGAGCTCAATCATGTGTTGATTACTTAGTAAAAGAAAAAGGTATTGACAATGCTAGAATTAAAGCTGTTGGAATGGGAGAAAATGAACCAATTAAAGGTGTTGGAGGTATTTCATTGACTAAAAGCTATATTGATAAATTAAAGTCTAAAGAGGAAAAAGATGCAGCATTGCAGAGAAATAGACGTACTGACTTTAAAGTAATTGGTGATGACTTTGTTCCGCAAGCTGCTGCTGAAGCAAAATAGCTTATTAACAGATTGTATTAAAACATCCTGATAACTTTTCAGGATGTTTTTTTTATAGCTATAAGTTAAGAAAATTTAGAGTGTTAAATTTGTGAAAAATTGAGATGATGGATAAATCTGAAAGGTACATGCAAAGAGGTGTCTCGGCCGATAAAGAGGATGTGCACAATGCAATAAAAAATATTAACAAAGGGTTGTTTCCGAAAGCCTTTTGTAAAATTATACCAGATTATTTAACTGGGGATGAAGACTATTGTGTGATTATGCATGCTGATGGTGCAGGAACAAAATCATCTTTAGCTTACGCCTATTGGAAAGAAACTGGAGATATTTCAGTTTGGAAAGGGATTGCTCAAGATGCATTGATTATGAATATTGATGATTTATTGTGTGTTGGAGCTGTAGATAATATTTTGTTATCATCTACAATTGGAAGAAACAAGAACCTGATACCTGGAGAAGTATTGGCACAGCTTATTAATGGCACAGAAGAATTGTTAGAAGATTTAAGAAAACAAGGGATTGGTATTTATTCTACTGGAGGAGAAACTGCTGATGTTGGAGATTTAGTAAGAACTATAATTGTTGATTCTACCGTTACATGTAGAATGAAAAGGACAGATGTTGTCGATAATGCAAACATTACTGTTGGAGATGTAATTGTTGGTTTAGAATCTTTCGGACAAGCATCGTATGAAACAGAATATAATGGAGGTATGGGAAGTAACGGGTTGACTTCAGCAAGACATGATGTGTTTAATAAGTCTGTTGCAGAAAAATATCCTCAAACTTTTGATAACGCAGTCCCTACTGATTTAGTTTACTCTGGAAGTTATGGGTTAACTGATGAAGTTGAAGGAGCTCCATTAAATGCAGGTAAGATGGTATTATCTCCTACAAGAACTTATGCGCCAATCATTAAAACAATATTAGACAGCCATCTGAATGATATTCATGGAATGGTTCATTGTAGCGGAGGGGCACAGACTAAAATTTTACATTTTGTAGATGATTTACAAATTGTAAAAGATAATATGTTTGATGTGCCACAATTGTTTAAAATGATTCATGAGCAATCTGGTACTGATTGGAAAGAAATGTATAAGGTGTTTAACATGGGGCATAGAATGGAAATTTATGTTCCTAAAGATATAGCGGAAAGTATTATTTCAATTTCAAAATCGTTTAATGTTGATGCTAAGATTGTTGGTAGAGTTGAAGCTAAAGGAGAGAAGAAACTGACAATTAAAAGTGAATTTGGTGAGTTCGTATATAACTAAGAAAGGATGAGTAGTTTATTAAAAAAATTAGAGCAGATTAGTATTCGTTATGATCAGGTTAGCGAGCAAATTGTAGATCCGGAAATTATTTCGGACATGAAAAGATATGTTAATATTAACCGTGAATATAAAGAGCTTGGAGCTATAGTAAAGGTTTATAATAGATATAGAGATGTTATAGATAATATAGCGGCTAATAAAGAAATAATAGCTACAGAAACAGATAAAGAGTTTGTTGATATGGCCAAAATGGAGTTGGATGAGTTATTGACCGAAAAAACTCAAATGGATGAAGATATTAAAATAATGTTGATTCCTAAAGATGAAGAGGATAGTAAAAATGTTATTATAGAAATTAGAGCTGGAGCTGGAGGAGATGAAGCAAGTATTTTTGTTGGAGATTTGTATAGAATGTACATTAAGTGGTTAGAACGTAAAGGTTGGAAAACTGAAACAATGACTATGCAAGAAGGTACTTCTGGAGGATTTAAAGAGGTCTCATTTAGTGTAGAGGGAGATAATGTTTATGGTGTTTTAAAATTTGAATCAGGTGTTCATCGTGTTCAAAGGGTTCCTAAAACAGAAACTCAAGGAAGGGTGCATACTTCTGCTGTTACTGTTGCGGTTTTACCTGAAGCAGAAGAGGTTGATATTGTAGTTAGAAAAGAAGACATAAGAAAAGATACTTATCGTGCTTCTGGAGCAGGTGGACAGCACGTAAATAAAACAGAATCGGCAGTACGTTTAACACATATTCCTACAGGAGTTGTAGTTGAATGCCAAGATGGTAGGTCACAGATAAAGAATTATGACAAAGCTTTAAAGGTTTTAAGATCAAGGCTTTATGAAGCGGAAGTGATTAAAAAAGAATTAGAAAGAGCTACTGAAAGAAAATCTCAAGTTTCAACAGGTGATAGATCTGCAAAAATTAGAACATACAATTATCCTCAAGGAAGAGTTACAGACCATAGAATAGGGTTGACGCTTTATAGTTTGGATAATATTATTGCTGGAGATATTGATGAAATAGTAGAAGGG
>JAQXDJ010000061.1 GCA_029251425.1 Vicingaceae bacterium | reverse complement strand
CTTTAGCATAATCTCTTAAATAGGGTGAATTTGAGACTACTATATCCGCTGCTTTTATAGTTGCTTTTTCCAACTTAATTCCGTGTTTTTTAAAATATTCTTGCGCAATTAAGTTATCTCTAATGTAATAAATATATAGTGTAGGGTTTAGTAAATCTTTAAGATATGCTCCCCTAAACATAGAGCTATCATTAAATAAAATGTAGTTTTCAAACCCAAGTTGTTCCGTAATTCTTTTTATTTCTGCGGCTAATCTTTTAGCATTTAGCTTATTGAAAAAATCAAATACTGCTTTATTTTTTAACCAGTTAATTGATTCAAAAACGGTACGAGGGTAAAATGACCAAAAATTAGTATCGAGCTCAACCAAACCTGAAATCTTACCTTTTAACACCGATAACCTTCTTAAATCATGAGGGGTAGTAAAACTCCATTTTAAATGATTTATTCGATCTAAAGGAACATTAACATAGATAACCTTGTTATTCTTTGATAGTTCTGTTGCAATATTTTTACAATTACTACCTATAAGAATATCCCAAGACTGAATACCAACAATTACTATGTTTTTTCCTTTAATCATAATTCTAAAGTTGTTTTTGATAAATAGCTTCCGTTTCTCTGCACATTCTATCAACACTATATGTTTCAAGAACTATCTCTCGCGATTTTCTTCCAAAATCGTCCATTTTACTTTTGTTATTATGTAATTCTAAAATTGCTTTTGCTAAATTATTTGGGTCTTTGCATTCTACTAAAATTCCATTCTCACCATTTTTTATTGCTTCTTTTGATCCATCAACGCCAGTAGCAACAATAGGTTTTGCCATAGTCATAGCTTCAAGTAAACCAATTGGTAAGCCTTCCCATAAAGATGGAAGTGTATAAATATCTATAGTGTGTAAAACGTTAGGAATGTCTTGCCTAAATCCTGACCAAACAATCATATCTTCAATATCTAATTCTTTAACCAAAGCTTTAGCATCATCTAATAGATCTCCATTTCCCATTAAAAGAAAAACAATATCAGAGGTTTGATCTTTAACCTTTCTGATAGCTCTAATTAATGTTAATGGGTCTTTTTGAATAGTCATCCGAACTAAAAAGCCTACAATAGTCTTGTCTTTTGGCAATCCTAATTCTTCTCTTAAATCTGGGAAGTTATTTACTGGATCATACTTTTCAGTATCAATGCCATAATTAACCACTTGTGAGTTACTCATACCAAATAAATCAACCCCGTCTTTTTGATTGCTATAGGATACGGAAATAGTAACATCTGCTTTTTTAGTTAAGAAACTCTCACTTTTTATTCTCAACATTTTAACCATTGGTTTTTGGTCTTGATGAAATGACCACCCGTGAACTGTGTAAATTATTGGTAACCCTAGCTTTTTTGCTGCCCAAAATATGTTAGAATTTGCTCGTGTTCCGTGTGCGTGTACAATATCAATTTTATGGTCTATCATAAATTGCTTAACCTTACCCCAAACTCTAATATCATAAGGAGTTTCAGTATAAATTACGTGAGCTTCCACACCTAATCCTTTAGCTCTTTCAACCATTGGCCCATCAGTAAATGATAAGACTATTGGCTCATATTTTGATTTATCAATATTTGCAATAAGATCTAAAACGTGAGTCTCTCCTCCTCCAATTTTACCTTGTCTAATAGTTTCTAATACTTTTATTTTCTTTGTCATAGTTTTAATGTTTTAGGGTAAATGAATTAGCTCTTAATGTAACTTCCAAGTGGACATAAATCCACTGGAAAAAGAGTCTGGTAATTGATCGGCCAACCAATTGTCAATTTTTTGCACAGATCTTACTCTATTTGCAATTATTGAAAAAGGGAAAACAGATTCTATAAAATTGGTTACTTGAAACCTTTTCATCTTTAAGCCTTCTTTTTGTAATAATTTTTTTAGACTTTTTTTTGTAAAAAATTGTACGTGAATTAAATCTTCTGCTTCTGACTGTATGGTAGAGCCTTTAAAACCAAACACTCTTTTTGAAGCAATAATAAGATTCCAAGTGAACTTATTTCTCATTGCTGCCTGCATAGGCTTAGTCATTATTACTTCTCGTGGTCCATACCCATTTGGAACGGTAACAATTAATACTCCTTCAGGTTTCAATAAATTCTTCAAAGATTTTATAACCGGAGCAGGAACGTGCAAATGTTCAACAACCTCACAACAAATAATTGCATCAAACTTGTCGCTAATATCTAAATCTTCGGCAGCAATATTTTCAAACCTCAAATTTTTATAAGGATTTAATTTCTTTGCATTATTAATAGTTTTATCAGAAATATCTATTCCTAACACATCAAAACCTAAAGAAGCAATTTGTCATTGGAGCGTCTCTTTCACCACTTTTTACACCTTTAGCGTATTTACTACTTGGATTAGCCTTTATATATGTTTGTTTAGCCTTTGCTGATAAATCAGAGAACCAACCTTCATCTAATTCTGGTTCCCAAGCATATTCTATCAACATACTTTTTGCCATTTTTTTATATGATTCTAAAATCTTCATTTTATTTCCCATTATGTTTTAAATCTGCTTCAAGAAATGATTTTAGAACTTTTTGATTATATAAAGCTGAATAAGCTTTACCTGTTTGTCCATTTCTAAGATATTTTGTTACTTCTGCAATATATCGTTGAATACTACCTTGTAATTGTTTTCTTGTCATTACACCGTGACCTGGTATTTGAATTTTAGCGTCTAATGGTGTCTCAACACCTTTTTTAGGTGCTGTGAGTTTAGCTTCTTTCATTGTTTTAACTAAAGATTTT
>JAQXDJ010000042.1 GCA_029251425.1 Vicingaceae bacterium | reverse complement strand
AAACACCTTCTTTATTATATAAATCAAAATTTAGTGCACTTACGTTAGCGTCATAGGTTTTTCCAGCTCGCCATACAGAAGCGTTAGTGAAGGTGACACTAGAATTGTTTTTCAAGTTTTGATCAAAAACTAAAACATTATAATTTGTTAAAGGACTTGTAAGATAATCTCTTGTTGTATGATTTAGAGTGTCGTAAATGGTAGCGTTTACCTCACGCGTTATACCATTAAACACACCAATACCTAATCCAGATTTAGTACGTCCAGATAATTTAGTTGCATTTAACAATGGCGTTGAACCAGGGTTAGAGGTTACAATTTCATTTTCACCCTCATCTGTTTCATATTGATTAATTGGACGAGAGCCAACACGCCTTGAGTAAAATAACCCAGCTTTGTTAAATAACTCTGTTCCCTCTGTAAAGAATTGCCTGTTTTCATTGAATTGAATTTCAAATGGAGATAAATTTAAAACTTGTTCATCAAATTTCACTTGCCCAAAATCCGGAATTAGGGTCATGTCTACAGTAAACGCATCATTAATCCCATATTTTAAATCCATTCCACCGTTAAACCTAACATTGGTGTTGTTGTCGTAGTTTTCAATATAACTCGATACGTAAGGAGAAAAAGATAATCGCAAAGGAGATTTGATGCCCTTTACACCATCTAAGGTCCCAAATTGACTCAAAAAGTTTAAACCACTCGGGTTGTAAGTGTTCCAAAACGAATCTTCTCGGTTACGTCTTGTACTTCTATTAAAATTAATGCGCCAGTTTTGTACATCTTGATTTGGAAATCTTAAAGCAGAAAATGGAATTTTCATTTCTACAATCCATTTGTCTTCATGCACTGTAACAGCACTTTCCCAAACCGAATTCCAATTATTATCTATGTCATCTGCTGAATGTAAATCATCAATTTGAACCCCTGCGCTGGTTACTAAATAGGCAAAGCCAATAGTGGAACTTCCATAAGTGTCTATCATCACACCAAAATAATCGGCATTTCCAAAATCATCACGATTAGATAGGGTTGTTGTAATACTATCACGTGAAGGTTCATAAAGAACAGCACTCACATAAAGCGCATCATTGTCATATAAAACTCTTACTTCAGTTTTTTGAGCTGCAGGCTTGCCATAAATTGGTGTACTTTGGGTGAAGTCTCCTGCAATTTTTGCGTTCTGCCAAATTTGCTCGTTGAGATCACCATCAATTTTAATCTCAGAATCTATAAATAGAGCTTCAAGATGCTTATCGTCATTCGCAAAAACTTGCGAGCCAATTAAAAAGAATAATATGAAGAGTCTAATATTCACTTAAGCCAGTTTATCATTTTCTAAATGACGAGTACTATCACGCTTAGTTTTTTTATCTAAATTTTTAATTAAGGCTTTTTCCAAATCAATTCCGGTTTGATTAGCCAAACAAATTAATACCCATAAAACATCAGCCATTTCATCTCCTAAGTCCTTATTCTTATCTGATTCTTTTTCTGACTGCTCACCGTAACGTCTTGAAATTATTCTCGCAACTTCACCAACTTCTTCAGTCAGTTGAGCCATATTTGTTAGTTCATTAAAATATCTAACTCCGTATGTCTTAATCCAGTCGTCAACTAGTTTTTGAGCGTCCTTAATTGTCATGATTGTATTATTATTTATCTTGTCAAGTTCCCTGTCTGCCTTAGGCAGGGAGTGTTTAAATTTGTGTTAACAAAGTTAAATGTATCGAGAACAAGATTTATTTTGCTTCAAATTTAGTAATTTCTTTTGCAATTTGGTTAGCTATAATTGCACGACCGGTAAAAGAATAATGTTCAGTGGGAAATTCACGCTCATAAAAGCATGAATCTGGAATTTCATTAAAATTATCAACCATAATTACCCCCATTGATGCATATCTCTCGATTAAGTAGTTTTTATTCTGTTCCATTAAGGACGTCAAGTCCGAATCAATTAAGTATTCAGTACGTTCTATGTTTTCCCCTAAAATATTGTAAATGAGTGTGATGTTTTTGGATTTACAGAGATCTACAATTTCATCAAAATCTTTAAGACGTTGATTGTTTTCGTCTATGACAAACCCATAGTTTTTAATATAATTATCGGCTAAATTTCGCTTTGGATTAGAGATGTCTCCCCATTTTTCAATGGCACACCAATTAGTTACTGAGTTTTTAGGTGCAGCGTATGGCAATAACTCTTTATCCCAATATGTATTCATGATTTGATGGCGTTCTCTTAAAGGGAGTGCGTCATAATGGTTTAACCCTTG
>JAQXDJ010000038.1 GCA_029251425.1 Vicingaceae bacterium | reverse complement strand
GAAAACTAGACATCTTGCAGTAACAACATTAGAGTCAATATCAATTTCTATCAATTCAGCTTTTAGCTCAATGTCTTCATAATAAACTTCCGAGTTCCCAAATAAATAAACCTTTTTACTCTTCATATCTATTCTAATAGAATCTTTAGCAAGGTATTTTACTGGAAACTCTAAAGCATCTGGAGAATTTAAGGTGTCAACACTAACTTTGTTAACAGTTGAAGAATCGGTTTTTAACGTATCAATAGTTAAAGTGTTAGCAAATTCTAGAGGTGGAATAGTTGGTCCGTTATCGTTTTGCGCAAAGCTTAAAATAGAGCATAACATCAAAACACAAGTATATACTGCTTTAAAGCGTTGAGTGTGCTTGGTATGGAAGTTGTAATTGGTCAAAAAGCTAATTTCCTATCATTTAGTGGAAGATGTCTAGTTTTCAGGTTAGAATTATTAACAATAAAGTTGTGATAATTAACTGTTTTTTAAGGGGCAACAAAGCTAAAAAAAATAACATTTGTGTTGGTAAATACTGTGTTTTTAACATTATAATAACTTAAGTATGATAAAACGTATTGTAGCTGGTTTTCTTGTCTTTGTAGGATGTTTCTTGTCTAATGAAATCCAATCTCAAAGTAAATCAGATTTTTTTGGAGTTAAAACAGTGTGTATAGATGCTGGACATGGAGGACATGATCCTGGTTGTCATGGAGCAAGTGCTAAAGAAAAACATGTATGTTTAGCAATGGCTTTAAAGCTCGGAAAGCATATTGAAGAGAATTTTCCTGATGTGAAAGTTGTTTATACCCGAACAACAGATGTTTACCTTAAATTATGGGAGAGAGCTGCAATTGCAAATAAAGCTAAAGCAGATTTGTTTATCTGTATTCATGCGAATGCGAATGATAATAAAGCAGCTTTCGGAACAGAAACTTATGTAATGGGATTACATAAATCTGAATCGAACTTAAATGTTGCAAAACGTGAAAATTCATCTATTTTATTGGAAGAAGATTATAAAACAAAATATAGCGATTTTGATCCAAACTCTCCTGAATCGTATATTGTGCTTACGATGAGACAAGATGCTTTTATTGATCAAAGTTTGAGTTTTGCTGCTAAAATCCAAAAACAATTTAAAGAAAGAGTTGGAAGAAAAGATAGGGGTGTTAAGCAAGCTGGTTTTTTAGTTTTACATCAAACCAATATGCCGAGTGTTTTAATTGAAACAGGGTTTTTAACAAATAAAGAGGAAGAGAAATTTTTAGCTTCTGCTCAAGGGCAAGACTATATGTCTTCAGCTGTTTATCGTGCCTTTAAAGAGTATAAGAAAGAGATAGAAGGTAAGGATACGTCAGAAGATGAGATTAAAGAAGAAGTGAAAGAGGATGTAAAGCCTAAGGTTATTGAAAAGCCAAAACCGAAAACAAAAGAGGAAATTAAAAAGGAAAAGAAAGAGCAAAAGAAAAATAAACAAGTTGGTGTAAATAATGTACCTGTTTTTAAAGTGCAATTTGCTACCTCTTCTAAAAAACTAGAGTTATTACCACAAAATTTTAAAGGAATAAAAAATGTAGAAATATATAAGGCTGGAGGGCTTTGTCGTTATGTTGTTGGTAAAGAAACCAATATGAATGATGCTAATGAATTACAACTTCAGGTGAGAAATAAAGGATATAAAGATGCTTTTATAATTGCATTTTTAAAAGGTGAAAGAATATCAATAAGTCAAGCACTTAAATTACAAGAGTAAAACCATATTTTTAAAACTTGTTAGTTTAATTCGCTTTAGCGATATTTGTGTTTTATAAAATTATAGATGAAAATATCTAAAGAAGTTAAAGTTGGTTTTGTTTCTATTTTTGCAATAGCGATGCTAGTATGGGGTATTAATTACCTTAAAGGGACCAATTTATTTTTCAAAAGTACGAGCGTTTACGCTATTTATCCTAAGGTTCCCGGTTTAGCTGTTTCTTCTCCAATAATTATTAATGGAGTGCATAGTGGGGTTGTAGATGATATTTACTTCCATCCTGATAAATCTAGTAGAGTTATTGTTAAATTAAATATTTCTGAGGGTGGCTTAAGGCTTCCTAAAAATTCAATTGCAGAGCTAATTAGTACCGATTTTATGGGGTCTAAGGCTATTGGTTTAAAGCTTGGGAACTCATCAGAAGATTTAGAGTCTGGAGATACGCTTAAATCTGAGTTTGAAGTTTCAATGTTGGAAGATTTTAGTGAGCAAATGTTACCCATTAAGGATAAAGCTGAAAGTTTGATGATGACGATGGATACTGCTGTTATTAAATTAACAACTACCTTAGAGAATATAAATGGAATGTTTACGAATCAGAATAAACGTAATCTATCTTTAGCATTAGCAAATCTTAAAACTACTTTAGAAGGTTTTGAAGACCTGTCAAAATCATTAAATTATACGGTTAAAAATAAAGTTAACCCTACAATGGATAAGTTCGGAAATTTAGCTGATTCATTAAAAGCATTAGAAATTAATGAAACATTAACAGCTGCACAGTCTGCTTTAAACAATATGTCTGCTGTAATGGATAAGATGAATAAAGGCGAAGGTACAATGGGTAAGTTAATGAATAACGATTCATTATACAATAATTTAAACGGAGCAACTTTACAAATGGAAGAGTTGTTAGAGGACATTAAATTGCATCCTAAAAGATATTTTAGAATACTCTCAAGAAAAGAAATTCCTTATAAAAAAGAAGATTAACAATTAATATATGAATATTTCAATCATTGTTTTTATTGCTTTAATTGTAGTTGCAGCTGGCTTATTTGCCAAAAATGTAAAAACAATTATTCGTAACATTAAATTAGGAAAAGATTTAGATAGAAACGATAGGAAAGGAGAACGTTTAAATCTTATGGCTCGAGTAGCGATGGGACAATCTAAAATGCAAGCAAGACCAGTTGTAGGAATCCTTCATTTTATAGTTTACGCAGGTTTTATCATTATTAATATTGAAGTTTTAGAAATAGTATTGGATGGGATTTTAGGGACACACCGTTTATTTTCACCTCTAGGCAGTTTATATACAGTTCTGATTTCTACATTTGAAATATTAGCTTTATTGGTTTTGGTTTCTTGTGTTATCTTTTTAATCAGAAGAAATATATTAAGAATTAAGCGATTTTTTAGTCCTGAAATGGAAGGGTGGCCAAAAACAGATGCCAACCTTATTTTGATTGCTGAAGTACTCTTAATGAGTGCTTTTTTAATTATGAATGCTGTTGACGCTCAATTGCAAGTGTTGGGAAGTGAGCATTACACAAAAGTTGCTTCTTTTCCGATTAGTGGGTTATTAGAAGGTGTTTTTGCATCAGCTTCAGAAAGTAGTTTAATTCTATTAGAAAGAGGGTTGTGGTGGTTTCATATCATCGGAATTTTTGCTTTTTTAAATTATTTGCCATATTCTAAACATTTCCACATCTTATTAGCTTTTCCAAACGTGTTTTATTCTAAGTTAGAGCCTAAAGGACAGTTGCCTAACATGGCTGCAGTTAAGAAGGAGGTTGAATTAATGTTTGATCCTAATGCTGATCCTTATGCAGCTCCACCAGAGCCAGTTGGAGAACCTGAAAGATTTGGAGCTAAAGATGTAACTGATTTAAATTGGAAGCAGTTAATGGATGCTTATACATGCACGGAATGTGGAAGGTGTACAGATGTGTGTCCAGCAAATCAGACAGGAAAAGCACTATCTCCTCGTAAAATTTTAATGGATACTAGAGATCGATTAGAGGAAGTTGGTAAAGGAATTGATAAGAATGGAAAGGATTATGATGATGGTAAATCATTGTTAAGAGATTACATTAAGGAAGAAGAATTGTTAGCTTGTACAAGTTGTAATGCTTGTACAGAGGCTTGCCCAGTTAATAATGATCCACTTTCAGTTATTGTTGATTTAAGACAGTATTTAATTATGGAAGAATCTAAAGCTCCAGCAGAATGGACAGGGATTTTTACTAATATTGAAAATAACGGTGCTCCTTGGCAATTCGCTCAAGCAGACCGATTAAAGTGGAAAGACGAAGATTGAGTTAAAAGTTGAAAGTGAAAAGCTATACTTTACACTTTACAAACTTTGGACTTTATAAACTTTATAAACTATTAGAATGAGTGAATTAAAAGTGCCTACAATGGCAGAAATGATGGCTTCAGGGCAACAACCAGATGTGCTTTTTTGGGTGGGGTGTGCAGGAAGTTTTGATGATAGAGCTAAAAAAATTACTCGTGCTTTTGTAAAGATTTTAAATAATGTAGGGGTCAATTTTGCAGTGTTAGGAACGGAAGAAAGTTGTACTGGAGATCCTGCAAAACGTGCTGGAAATGAGTTCTTATTTCAGATGCAGGCTATGGGTAATATTCAGGTGTTAAATGCTTATGAAATTAAAAGTATTGTAACTACTTGTCCGCATTGTTTTAATACACTTAAAAATGAATACCCTGAGCTTGGAGGAGATTATGCAGTAAAACATCACTCACAGTTTTTACAGGAATTAATTAACGAAGGAAAATTATCAATAGAAGGTGGTGCTTTTAAAGGAAAGAAAATCACTTTTCATGACCCATGTTATTTAGGAAGAGCAAATGATGTTTATGAAGCTCCTCGTACTTTAATTGAGAAATTAGATGCTGAATTGGTAGAGATGAAAAGATGTAAATCTAAAGGTTTATGTTGTGGAGCTGGTGGAGCACAAATGTTTAAAGAAGCAGAAAAAGGAGATAAAGAAATTAATATTGAACGTACAGAAGATGCAATGGAGGTTAAGCCAGATGTTATAGCAACAGGCTGTCCTTTTTGTATGACAATGATGACGGATGGTGTTAAATTAAAAGAAAAAGAAGCTGAAGTAAAAGTGTTTGATTTAGCTGAATTAATTGCAGAAGCTAAAGATTTATAGAATGGAATACATTAATTACCCTGATAACGCAAAAGTTTGGATTTATCAAAGTAGCAAACATTTTGATGAAGATGAATTAGCCTACTTAAAAGTACAGTTAGATGATTTTACTTCGGAGTGGGAATCTCATGGTAAAATGTTAACTGCAACAACAGAAGTGTTTTATAATCTTTTTGTTGTGTTTTTTGTTGATGAAGAAGGTGATACAATGTGTGGAAGAGCACAGGATGCTTCAGTTAATTTTATGAAAAAACTAGAGGGAGAATTAGAAGTTTCTTTTTTGGATAGAATGATCCAGTCTTACAAGAAAGGAGAAAAGGTAGAGGTTGTTAGAATGGCTGATTATGAAGTATTAATTGATTCTAAAGAAATTGATGAGAATACAATTGTTT
>JAQXDJ010000021.1 GCA_029251425.1 Vicingaceae bacterium | reverse complement strand
ATTAAAAGAAGAGCTTGATGGTGCTTTAGAGTGGTTTTTTAAGTATTGGTATTGGTAACCATCAAGCAAAGGGATGTCCCACTCAAATTCAACACCAAAACCTGCTTCAGCATGCCCTTTTTTTGTTTGTTCTAAAAGATAAATTACTTTTAAGTCATAATGTTTATTGAGTTCTCTATAAATAGGAACCTGATATTGGATAGGATGGGTAGCGAAAATGAGGATTTTCATAATCAGATCTTATTATTTAGAACAGTGAAAGCTTTAGCGCTTTTAAGTTTTTGTTCAATATCATTAAAACTTACTTGTCTTAAATATAATGTGTTTTCTTCAGTATGAAAAGCTGAAATAGGAGATAGAGTTCTCTTGTATGGATCGTAATCATATTTTTCAAATCCATTTTTTATTAATAACTCATCAACCATTCCATCACTTAAGCCATAACGTTCACTACAGCCATTTAATTCTATAATAATAGCCTTAACATTGTTATTTTTTAAAACACTTTCTCCTCCTTTTAAAACGTTATACTCAAAACCTTCAACGTCAATTTTAAGTAATGTATCAGTAATGGTTTCTGATGGGAAAATATTATCAAGAGTATCAACTTTTACAGTTGTAGTATTTTTACTTTCTTTGTTTACAACATGGTTAACAGTGTCGCCATCATTGGTAAAGTAAAGTTCTTCTTCCTGCTTTGATAAACCAATGTTTAAAGCGCTAACTTTATTTGTTAGGTTATTGATATTTAAATTCTGTTTAAGATTCTGAAAAGTTTGAGGTATTGGTTCAATGCTTATTGAGTTGCATTTATTTAAACCACTTGCAAGTAAGCTGTAAACACCTACATTGGCACCAATATCCATAAAAAAGTCATCTTCTTTTAGGAAGTGTAGTAAAAAGGACATGTCTTTAAATTCAGGTAAACCAACATAAATACAACCTGTGGCACCGTGCATACTTTTGCTCACACTTAGCTTTAGTCTTCCCATCCAGCTAATAATTTTCGGTTTACTTGTAGCTTTTAATTGCCAACTAATAAAACGGTAGAATCCTGACCATTTATTGTTTTTAGTTAAAGGATGATTTGATATGTATTTTAATGGGATACTTAACTTCTTAATCATAACATTTTCAATTATATTCTTATATTCATTACCTTCCTCATAAAGAAAATAAATAAAGTAACAAAGATTATACTTTTTACTAAATGATTTAATACTGTGGTTAAATCACTTTCAGCTTTTATAACTTGAAAGAAAACAATTGGTAGAAAGAAAACAATTATAGCCGAATTCTTTTGATTTCTTTGAAAAACTCGGACAACGAAATTAAGAAGTTTCCCCCAAATTAAAAAGCAAAGCATTGCTCCATAAAAGCCAAAGTTTCCATAAAATTCACCAAGAAGACTAACCCCCATTGCTGTATTTTTCATTAAGGTAAATCCTGTTAGTTTTTCAAAAGTGGCTCTACCACCACCACCTTTTTTATTAGGAGCTAATATTCTAGGAACTAAACTAACAGATATGGCATCCATTATGGTTTCACCTCCTATAAAATCTTTTTTTTCAGGAATTCTATTATATATTTTAGAAATAATCCAACCTTGATTTAGTCTAGCATTTATATTACTTTGTTCTGTTTCAGTATCAATTTCTTTTTTAAACTGATTATCAGTAGTTGCTTTTCCCAAAAATAAATCAATGAATAGCTCAAGTTTATTTCCTTTAAAAGATGAGGAGTATATTGTTTCTCTATAATCTTTTTTTACAGATTGGAGTGTAAATAGCAAGGAAATACTAAAGGATAGAATTAATATTTTATTTCTAAACTTAATTCGTTTGGCTAGGTTTATAAATGAAAAACAGAATACGCCCCAAATAATAATAGTATGAAACATTCCGGTGTTTATGGATTGAAATATGAGTGGTAAAAAAACAATAATTGTAACAATCCATTTGTTTAGCCATGATGTTTTTGAGAAGTATAATAATCCTAAGCCTATTAAAGAAGAATTAATAGTTAAAAAACCTATAAATGCTAGTGATGGGGGAAGGAATGATTCAATAATTCGAATAAATATTCCAAGACCAATAATGTAATAAGGCAGCGCACTATATTTATTTAGTAGATTTTGAATTGCTTCTCTATCTATTACAACAAATTTTGAAAATTGTAATGTTGCAAAAGTAAAT
>JAQXDJ010000010.1 GCA_029251425.1 Vicingaceae bacterium | reverse complement strand
CCAGTAGTTTTTTTCCTTTTTGGTCTTTTTTGATGCTCATTTTAACAACAAAGTATTTAAGTATTACCGATGCAACGATTGCCTATCTTTTAATGTTTTCCCAACTCCCAATCAAAATGATTTTGATGAAATGTATGGAGAGAATGATCACACCTATTTAAAGGACGTTAAGGATAAATTAACATATAATTACAACTACCCTTTTGCGCATCATCAAGGTTACCAAATTCAATTTTTAGAGCAGATCAAAAAAGACCTAAAAGGTAAAAAACTACTGGATTACGCTTGTGGAAGTGGATTCTACATGATGTATGCACAAAAATTAGGAGCAAAGGTAACTGGTGTTGAATTCGATAAGAAATTTGTTGAACTCTTAAAAGAGAAAACAGATTTTAACCTTTACACATTCGATGAACTTATTAAAGATTTTTCTTCAAAAAAGTTTGACTATATACACCTAGGGCACGTACTTGAACACTTACCTGACCCTACTGCGACCATTAAAACATTAAAACAATTTGCACATAAAGATACTATCTTTATAATTGATGGCCCATTAGAACAGAACTCATGCTTTCACAGGACTTATGTTGATTTTGGATCAAAACTTAAGGGCAAAAAATATAGAGATGCAATACCTCAACATTTAACTCTTACTACTCAAAAATCTCAATTATTATTTTTTGAACAAGCAGGATTAAAAAAAGAAAAATACATAGTTACTGAACAATATTTTCCGTTACCAGACAGACTAGAAGCATCTCCAGGTAAAATAGTTAACTATTTAGTTGCTACTACTTCTATTTTGCTATCAAAACTTATTCCTACAGCAGGAAACATTTTTCATTATAGAGGAAAACTTAATTGATAGAATATTAACTTCGCACATAAGAAATGACAGATCAAAAGCATATAGTTGAAGTAATTGCGGACCCTCTAGGGGTAACGTACTTTAACCTATTTGCTGAACTATCCAAAAATCATCCTGAAATAAAACTAAGTTTCGTTTGTCTCAATCCTGTTCCAACAGACATGATTGAAGACATGAAAAAAAGAGGATGTGATTGTTATTGGGTAAAATTTGACCCAACAAGCCGAATCAAAAGTTGGTTTTCGGCTTATTCTCAACTCAAAAAACTCTTTAAACAAATCAAACCAGATGTTGTACACTCTCATTTATTTGATGATGGTGTTCCAACAATGATAGCGGCAAAACATGCGGGTGTAAAAAAACGAATACACACTAAACAAAGCACCACTTTTAATTGGATTCATGCTCCTAAAGCAGTTTTTTTAGATCGTTTTATTAATAGAAATGCTACAGATTTAATAGCTGTTTCTGGTGAAGCTCGACAATTTGTTATAGAAAAAGAAAAGGCTAAGCCTAAAAAAGTTCACCTTATTCATCATGGAATTTCTTTTGAAACGATAAAAAAAGCTAATGAAGAAGAAATAAAACAGTTTAAACAAAAATTTCATATAGAAGGGAAAAGAATTATTGGCACTGTTAGTAGATATATTAAGTGGAAAGGCTATATCGAATTCATTGAGGCTGCCAATTTACTTAAGGATAAATATTCAGATGTTATTTTTATGGGGGTTGGAAGTGGATCTCAAGAAGAGGAATTAAGAACATTAATTAAACAAAAGGGGTTAGAAGATCGATTTATACTTACTGGTTGGATAGAAAAAAAGTTCATACCATCTGTCTTTCAATCGCTAGATGTTTATTTACATGCAGCTCACATGGAGCCTTTCGGGTTTGTTATTCCTGAAGCAATGATCAACAAAATCCCTATTGTAACTACCCCAACAGGATCTGCTGCCGATGGGCTAAAACATTTAGACAGCGCATATATTGCTCCTTACTATAATGTTCAAGAACTAGCAAAAGGAATGGAATACTTTTTAGAAAATGAATCCAGCTCTTTTACAGAAAAAGCATACCAATCAGCAATAGACAACTTCTCTATAGAGAAAATGTGGAAAAACTACATCGATTTATATAAGAATTAAGAATGAAATCGTTATTCAAAAAAATATATGACCTAATTCCTTTTAAAGGGTTCTTTTTTAGAATACTTCGTTTTGTGTGGAAACCAAACGAATCTGTTTATAAACATCTACATTTCAAAGGAGTTATAAAAGTTAAAGTTGGAGAAAGTAGCCACTTTAAAATACATCACAGAGGACATCATATAGAAAATGAACTATTTTGGAGTGGCCTTGAATATGGATTTGAAAAATTATCCGTAACTCTTTGGATGAAGCTTTCAAAAAAAGCAGATATCATATTTGACATAGGTGCCTATTCAGGACTATATTCGTTGACTTCAGCAACGTTAAATCCAGAAGCAAAAATATACGCTTTTGAACCAATGAAGCATAATTTTAATTTACTGAATAAGAATATTCAATTGAACAACTTCCCTAACGTTTCAACCATTCAAAAAGCTTGTTCAAATTTTTCTGGTGAAGCAATTGTTTATACGGAAAAAAACACAACACTAACAACTTCTGTTACTGTTAATAAAAGCTTATACGAAGAAGATATAGAATTAGACACTATACCTATCGAGACAATTAGAATAGATAATTACGTGGCTACGAAAAAAATAGAAGGCCTAGATCTTATAAAAATAGATGTTGAAACACATGAACATGAAGTTCTTTTAGGAATGGGAGATCTTATTAAAAAACACAAGCCTACTTTTTTAATTGAAGTTTTAAATGATGAGGTGGGTAAAAATATCCAATCTTTGGTTGAAGGATTAGACTATTTATATTTTGACATAGATGAAATTGATAGTATAACACAGGTTAATTCTATTAAACAAAGTAGTTATTACAACTACCTCATATGTCAAGAAAACGTTGCTAAAGAACTAAATTTAATCTAGGGTGTCAGACAAGTTAGTAATAATAGATTATGGTATGGGAAACCACTTCTCAGTTCAAAAGAAATTGAACCAATTGGGCTATGATGGAGTGATTACTAACAATCCAGAACTAATCAGTAAAGCTGAAAAAATTATTTTACCTGGTGTTGGTCATTTTGGTAAAGCAATGGAGAACCTTAAACGATTAAACCTTATTGACATCTTAAATAAAGAGGTTCTTCAAAAAAAGAAACCTATTTTAGGTATATGCTTAGGAATGCAACTGATGGCTTCTTCAAGCGATGAAGGAAATACTAAAGGATTAAATTGGATTAACGCAATCGTAGAAAAATTTAACATTACTGATCAACTTAAATATAAAGTTACACATACTGGTTGGAACCAAACTAAACAGTTAAAAAACTCTAAGTTATTAAACGGAATTACAGACTCTCCAGAGTTTTATTTCGTACACACTTATCATTTTAAATGTAATGATAATACGGATGTATTATGCAGTACATATTACGAAACTGAATTTATTTCTGCGATTGAACGTGACAATATTTTTGGCGTGCAATTTCACCCAGAAAAAAGTCATAACATTGGAATGCAGCTAATTAAAAATTTTATTGAGTTATAAATGTATCGTCCTAGAGTCATACCAGTACTATTATTGCACAAAAATGGGCTTGTAAAAACTGTTAAGTTTGGAAAAAGCACTTACATTGGTGACCCCATAAATGCTGTTAAAATATTCAATGACCTCAAGGTTGACGAAATAGTTTTATTAGATATTGATGCTACTAAAGAAAATCGCTCAATATCTATAGATTTAATAAAGGAAATAGGCGAAGAAGCGAACATGCCATTTTCTGTTGGAGGTGGTATAAAAAATATTGAGACCATTCAAAAAATTACCAGTGCTGGAGCAGAAAGGGTTATACTTAATAGCCATGCTATAGAAAACCCAAGTTTTATTAAAGAGGCTGCGGACAACTTTGGAGCCTCGACAATATGCGTATGCATTGACTATAAAAAGAATATTTGGGGGAAGCAACAAGTATATACAGAATCTGGACAAAAAAACACTAAAAAAGATGTTAAATCCTTAGCCATTGAAGCCCAAAATGCTGGGGCCGGAGAAATCATCATTCAATCCATTAACAAAGACGGGATGATGGATGGCTACGATCTGGAAACAATTAAAGAAATTTCTGCAGCGGTAACTATTCCCGTAATTGCTCTTGGTGGAGCTGGATCAGCTTCAGATATTGAAGATGGATATAAGACTGCTTATGCCAATGGATTAGCAGCAGGAAGCTTTTTTGTTTTTACAGGAAAGCATAGAGGGGTTTTAATACAATATCCACCAGTTAAAAATTATAACTTTAAATAATGAAAGAGAATCCTTATCAAATCTGTAAGCGATGTGTGATGGACACATCTGATCCTGATATCGTTTTCGATGAAAGAGGATATTGTAATCACTGTGAAGACTACATTACCAGAATAAGTCAACAAACTTACATTCCTGGTCAATCAGAAAAACAATGGGAGTATATTGTTAATAGAATAAAAGAAAAAGGCAAAAATAATCCTTACGATTGTATTGTTGGTATTAGTGGAGGCGTTGACAGTTGTTACACTGCCCACCTGTGTAAAGAACATGGGCTTAGGCCATTGTTAATACATATGGATAATGGATGGAATACGGAAATATCTGTAAAGAATGTAAAGACCATGGTTGAAAAGCTGGGGTTTGATTATGTAAGTTATGTTTTAGATTGGCAAGAATTTAGAGAAATACAGTTGGAATTGAAGAATTACGGGAAGAAATAAAATCCCCGACATTTTCTTGGAAGATTGAACTAGAAGATGTTCAT
>JAQXDJ010000007.1 GCA_029251425.1 Vicingaceae bacterium | reverse complement strand
AAACACAGTTGTACAAATCTATTAGAGATAGTTTTGCAGCAGAACATGGTGCTCGAATGACAGCAATGCATAAAGCAACTGATAACGCTAAGGAATTACAAGATGATCTTAAATTGGTTTACAATAAAGCAAGGCAAGCTGCCATTACTAATGAAATATTAGAAATTGTTGCTGGAGCTGAGGCTTTAGGTTAATGGATAAATAAAAGGATTTAAAGCGCTAGCATTTACTTGTTAGCGCTTTTTTTATACTAACAATTATTATTTCGTAAATTCACAAATTACTGATGACACGAAAATTAAACCATCCATACTTTCATTTAACGATAGGAATAGCTTCGTTTTTACTACTCTATTTTAGTGCTATTTTCTTTTCTGAGAAGACACCTGATTTCCAGCAATTTTCAAACGCATTAAATCAAAAAGAAATTTTAGCAGAACAAAGCCTATCAGATTTAACACAAGAAACTGCTACAACCCTTTCTTTCTCTGAAGCATATTATGAGCTAAACAAAAGCCAAGGAGTTTCGTTTTTTATATTAGAAAATAGTCAACTTCTTTATTGGACCAACAGAAGCATAGATTTCTCATCCAATTTATCAGAGTTTAAAAAAAATAAAGGCGTTGTTAAATTGCAAAATGGGTGGTATGAATACCTGCTTAAAAAAAGTAATAAAAAAACATACCTGGCCTTCATTTTAATTAAGAACGACTACAGCATTAAAAACAAATATCTTAAAAACACATTTCACTCAAGCTTTAATATTGATGACGAACTCGAAATAGTTTTTAATAAAGAAGAACAAACAACACCTATAAAATCTGTAACTGGCGATTTTTTATTTGGATTAAAAAACACATCAGAAAGTAACCATCAAACGAACGCTAACAA
Organism: Vicingaceae bacterium; assembly: GCA_029251425.1. Classification (GTDB taxonomy): domain Bacteria; phylum Bacteroidota; class Bacteroidia; order Flavobacteriales_E; family Vicingaceae. Next base: position 3,166 of record JAQXDJ010000007.1, on the reverse strand, counting down.
TTGGTTACTACTCATACTCTTTTTTAGTGGTTTTATTTTCACCACTTCTTTTGTAAGTAAGCAATCTCGGAAAATAATTTCATTAAGAAAATCATCTCCCATAATTGTTATCTTTTTTATTGGAATAGTCAGACTTACACTACTTTACTTTCAACCTTTCGAATCGTTATTTCAACAAGAATTATTTAGCCCTGCAATATTTGCACAATCAGTTATTCTACCTTCATTAGGCGATCTTGTAATTAACACCATTCTTTTTGCAATTATCATCTATTATTTGTCGAGAGCTATCCAAAACATTAACGCACACAATAAATTTATTGTATTTGTTATTGCCGCTTCAATTGCTGTTTCGCCTTTAATTTTAGCGAACCTTTTAGAGGGATTAATTACTAACTCTAAAATTAATTTCGATATTAATTATTTACTCGATTTAAACGCTTATAGCTTTATTGGCATAGGGGCTATAACAAGCCTTTTTATTGCAATTATTCTATTTGTTAAAATTTCGATTAATCATTTTTCTAAAAAGGCATTTAAAAAAAATCAGCTCATTATCATATTTTGGCTGCCGAGTTTAATAGCTGTTATTATAGGTCATTTTAATTTAGGTTTTAGTGCATTTTTAACTTTATGGATACTTTTAGTGATATTGGTATTCTCTATGAAAACGGATACCAAAAGAAGCTTTTATAGAAGTGTTTTTTTAGTATTGATAATTTCTATTACCACATCTTATGGTTTTATTCATTTAGGAAAATTAAAAGCCGAAATCAACAAAGAATTTGTTGCCAAAAAATTAGCCAAAGAGCGTGATCCTGTTACAGAATATTTATTTGAAGATATTGCTGAAAAAATATGGAACGATACATTGATTCCAAACACATCAAACTCATACTTAGAAAATGAGAATAAAGTTAACAAGCATATTATAGATAGATATTTTGGAGGTCACTATAGCAAATATGATATTAATATAATTGGAATTTTTAACGACAATGATTCGATATATGTTGAAGAAAACCAATTGGTAAATGCAGCAGCTTTTTTTAAGGATAAGGTTGAACTTGAAACTGACGATCCTTTTAGAGTTAATAAAACACTAAACTTCCTTTATTCCATTGAAAGAGGTAGTAGTTATTTTGCAACCATCAGCATTCAACCTATTGAAGAAAATATTTTGCTTTATATCGAGTTACTCCCTAAAGTTTTTTCTAAAACTGAAGGTTACCCAGAATTACTATTAAATGAACAAGATGTAAGTAATCCGCTAAACACAAACACCTATTCCTATGCAAAATACAAGGAAGGTAAATTAATAAACAACACTGGAAAATTTAACTACAGTATTGAATTGAGTAATCAGTATCGTTTTAATAATGATGGCTTTTTTAAAACAACTTTCGACAATGCTTACCATGTAATTTATCAAAACGACAAGAACACCTCTATCATTTTAAGTTCTCCTCAAAAAACGATTTTCAATTACATTACTACCTTCTCTTACTTTTTTATTATTACAAGTATCTTAGTTTTAGTAATAGGGTTAATCTTTAAAATTTCACCCTTTAATTGGCAAATAGCCTTAACCGATTTTAGTACAAAAATTCAACTATTCATTATTGCTTCAATTTTCTTGTCATTTCTTCTATTTAGCTGGGGAACTTCATATTACATCAAAAAACAATATTTAGAAAAAAATAAAACGCAACTAGCAGAAAAAGTACAATCAGTTTTAATTGAATTAGAGCATAAACTAGGTGCTAAAGAAATTTTGAGTAAAGATATGTATGATGAGATGACCTATTACTTGGTTAAATTTTCTAACGTGTTTTACACTGACATTAACCTTTATGATAAAAACGGAAAACTTTTAGCCACTTCTCGTCCAGAAATATTTGAACAAGGTTTAATAGGTAAGCAAATGTCACCAGAAGCTTATGATCAAATTCATATTCATAAAAAGTCAAACTTTACACACAGCGAAAATATTGGCAACTTAAATTATATATCTACCTATGTGCCATTTAGAAATGAGAAACATCAGATTTTGGCTTATATGAATTTACCTTATTTTGCTAAGCAAAACGAATTAGAGAATGAATTGTCCTCATTTTACACTGCCTTAATTAACATTTACGGCCTGCTATTTTTAATCTCTACAATTATTGCTGTGTTCTTTGCCAATTACATTTCCGAACCTGTTAGAATGATTAAAAACAAGATTAGCGCATTGCAAATAGGTCAATCTTATGATTTATTAGAGTGGGAATCGAATGACGAAATTGGAGCATTGGTTTATGAATACAATAAAAAAGTAATTGAATTAGAACGGAATGCTACCAAACTTGTAAAATCTGAGCGAGAAAGTGCCTGGAGAGAAATGGCAAAACAAGTTGCTCATGAAATTAAGAATCCTTTAACCCCAATGAAGTTAAGCATTCAGCAACTGGAACGTGTTGCTAAAGATAAACCAGATGATTTGAATGAGCGCATAGAACGAACTGCAAAAACATTGGTAGAACAGATTGATACCTTAACTAAAATTGCTGATGAATTTTCGAATTTTGCTAAAATGCCTAAAGCCCAAGATTCAGAAATTAACCTCATCCCTATTATTGAAACTACGTTAGATTTATATAAGGAAGAGGCTGTGTTCATCTCAATTACCAATAACGGTAATAATGAAGCCAACATTATAGCAGATAAAGATCAGTTATCGCGTGTTTTTAACAACCTAATTAAAAATGCGATTCAAGCTATTCCTTCAACTATAGAAGGAAAAATTGATGTTGTAATTACAGAAGAAGAATTGAATTATATCGTAGAAATTAAAGATAATGGTTCTGGAATTTCAGAAGACAAAAAGGATAAAATATTTGTCCCTAATTTCACCACAAAATCAACAGGGATGGGACTTGGATTAGCTATGGTTAAAAATATTATTGAAAATGCCAATGGGAGCATTTGGTTTGAAACAAAAGAAGAAATCGGTACAAGCTTTTTTATTAAATTCCCGAAAGCTTAAAAGAATATTATTTGAATTAATATTTTTACCGTAACTCCCAATTAATTAGTAAGTTTGCACCCCGATATTTTTATTGGGATTAACTATTTATTAATTAAATTCTTAAAAAAATGCCTACAAAGATTAGATTACAAAGAC
>JAQXDJ010000462.1 GCA_029251425.1 Vicingaceae bacterium | reverse complement strand
CACACAGTACCTACTTGTAATTGGTGGCTTTTTAGGAATTACAGCTATTTCATTTTCTGTTGCCTACTTCTTCTTTAAATCAAATTTTGTTCTAAAACTTAAATCGAAACAACTCTATTTAACAATTATTTCTTTTTTAATTCTTGTTTTATTTAGCCACATAACACATGCTTGGGCTGCTGCTGCGAACTACTCTCCAATAACAAAAGCATCTCGATTTTACCCATTATATTTCCCAACCACATCAGACAATTTAATATATAGTTTAAACCTGATTTCTGAAGAAGAAAAAAATGCCAATCTTCTATTATTTAAAGAAAATGACCATAAAAACTTAAATTACCCTAAGCAACCCATCCAAGGAAAAGATTCGGTAAAAACCAACATTATTTTAATCTTAATTGATTCATGGTATTATAAAAGTTTTAATTCAACTGTTACACCTAACATCTATAATTTCTCAAAAAAATGTGATGTTTACAACCAACATTATAGCGGAGATAATGGAACCAGAACTGGTGTTTTCTCATTGTTTTATGGGCTCCCTGGAATTTACTGGTACAACATATTAGCCACTCATACTAGCCCTGTATTAATTGAAGAATTAATTAAAAACAACTACAACATTGAAGCTTATCCAAGTGCAAAAATAACCAGCCCACCATTTAACAAAACTATTTTTAGTAATGTAAAAAATATAAGTATAGAAACTAAAGGGCAAGAAACCTACCATAGAGATGCTCAATTAACTGAAAATTGGCTGCAATTTTCTTTAAATGACAGTATAAGAAAAAATAACAACCCTAGCTTTAGCTTTTTGTTTTATGACATGCTACATGGCGGATATCATCCTCCAAGTTATAAAGGTCCATTTCAACCAGAATGGCCCTACCCTAAATTTGAATTGTTAAATAACGATTTAGACCCTACAGAGTTTTTAAATCTATATCAAAATACAGCATTTTATTTAGATTCATTAGTAGGGAGAGTTTTAATTGATATTGAAAATAAAGGGCTTTTGGAAAATTCATGGATAATTATTACTGGAGATCATGGGCAAGAGTTTAATGACAATAAAAAGAACTATTGGGGGCATGGAAGCAACCACACCAAAGCACAACTTCAGGTTCCATTAATTGTATATAGTCCTAATAGTAAAAAACAACATTTTAATCATTGGACAAGTCATTATGATATTGCTCCTACTTTAATGCAAGATGTATTTAAAGTTAAAAATCCAATATTTGATTACAGCATTGGCTTAAATCTTAAAGATACGAGCAATAGAGAAAGTTTAATTGTTGGTAGTCCAGATATTTTCTCAATCATACAAAAACCGAATAAAATTAACACTGTTTTTTATAACGGAACTTTTGAAATAACAGACTTCAGCCTTAATAGCATTCCTGAAGCTGCTTTAAATGTTAATGTTATTGATTCTATTTTGACCAGATCAAATTCTTTCTATATAAAATAAGCTCCCAACTAACAGAATTGTGTTGAAAAGAACAACTCTACTAGCAATTAACAATCGTAAGCATTACCTATTATTACAATAATAAACTTATTACTATGATAAATTTTCGATCATTTCTTTTATATACAACAATATCTCTTGGACTATTCTCTTGTTTAGAAAAAACAAATTATGATGACCCTGAAAATAAAAAAATTTTTAGATATAATGAATCTGAAGGAATTACTTCTTTAGACCCTGCATTTAGTAGAAATATTGAAAACATTTGGGCTTGCAACCATTTATATAATGGATTAGTGCAAATGGATAACGCATTAAAAGTAGAACCGTCAATAGCTAAAAGTTGGGAAATTTCTGATGATGGAAAAACCTACACTTTTCATTTAAGAAATGATGTTTCTTTTCATGATCATGAAGTTTTTAAAGATGGTAAAGGAAGAAGAGTTACTGCTCATGATTTTGAATACAGTTTTAATAGAATATTAGACAGCAAAGTTGCCTCTCCTGGGGTTTGGATTTTTAACAATGTTGACTACATCAAAGAAAGAGGATATAAAGCTTTTGAAGCAATAGATGACACTACTTTCAATATTTACCTTACAAACCCATTCCCTCCATTTTTAGGGATTTTAACCATGCAATATTGTGCAGTTTTACCACAAGAAATTGTAGAACATTATAAATATGACTACAGAAACAACCCTGTTGGAACTGGTCCTTTTAAATTTAAAATGTGGGATGAAGCTAACAAAATGGTTTTATTGAAGAACGAAAATTATTTTGAAACCGATGAAGCAGGGAATAAATTACCTTATATAGATGCTGTAGCTATTACATTTATTAAGGATGAGGAAGTTGAGTTTCTGAAGTTTTTAAGCAAAGAAATAGATTTTATCTCTGGAAGAGAAGGTGGAAATAAAGAAGAAATATTTGACACTGACGGGGCTCTTAAAAATGAGTATAAAGAAAAGATAACAATGCTTACTCATCCCTACTTAAACACAGAGTATTTAGGAATTTTAGTTGATGATGAGCTAGAAGAGGTAAAAGCTAGTCCTTTAAGTAAGAAGCTAATTAGACAAGCAATTAATTATGGTTTTAATAGAAAGCAAATGATTGCTTTTTTAAGAAAAAACATTGGAACACCTGCAAATGCTGGATTTATACCGAAAGGACTGCCTTCTTATAATGAAGAAAATGTTAAGGGCTACGATTACAATCCCGAAAAAGCAAAAGAGCTTTTACGTCAAGCAGGATTTCCTAATGGAGAAGGTATGCCTGAAATAACACTCAATACAACAG
>JAQXDJ010000459.1 GCA_029251425.1 Vicingaceae bacterium | reverse complement strand
TGGGTTCTTCTACCGGAAACATGTTGGTAGACAACAAAGAAACCTTAGAAGAATTATTCTCTAAATGTAAATTATTGATTGCTGCACATTGTGAAGATGAAACAACCATCAGAAACAACATGGCAGCATACAAAGAAAAATATGGTGAGGATGTGCCTATTGAATGTCATCCAGAAATAAGAAGTGAAGAAGCTTGTTATTTATCTTCTTCTTTAGCAATTGAATTGGCTAAAAAGCACAATACACGTTTTCATTTATTCCATTTATCTACTGCTAAAGAAATTGGATTATTAGAAAATAAAACACCTTTAAAAGAAAAAAGAATTACCGCTGAAGCTTGTATTCACCACATGTGGTTTTCTGAAGAAGATTACGTAGAAAAAGGTGCTTTTATTAAGTGGAACCCAGCAGTAAAAAAAGCTACAGATAGAGATGCTATTTTAGAAGCTGTTATTGATGGAACTATTGATGTAATTGCTACAGATCATGCTCCACATACTGTTGAAGAAAAATTAAACACTTATTTTAAATCTGCTTCTGGTGGACCAATGGTACAGCATGCTTTAGTGGCTATGTTGGAGCATTACCATAACGGGAAAATCACGTTAGAAAAGATGGTAGATAAAATGAGCCATGCTGTTGCTGATTGTTTTAGAATTGAAGAAAGAGGTTATATTAAAGAAGGATTTTTTGCAGATTTAGTAGTTGTTGATTTAGACAACCCTTGGACAGTTGAAAAAGAAAACTTACTCTACAAGTGTGGTTGGTCTCCTATGGAGGGGCATACTTTTAAATCTAAGGTTTTACAAACTTTTGTAAACGGACACTTAGTATTTAATATGGGAGAAATTGACGAAGATTACCGAGGAAAACGAATGACTTTCGATTTTTAATCAATCACTTCTATTCGTACCATGGTGCATTTTTTAACCAATCACAATAAACGATCGCATCTGACTTATTGAGAGTTATCAAAAAGATATTTCTCCTATTAGGTAAGGTATTAATTTGGATAGGTAAAGAATTATTTATTTCAATGAAAATTTCTTTTGATTCATTACGGCCTCCAATATTGAAAGATTCTGCAAGCCCCAATGATTGATCTGTTGAAATAATAGTATCAATTATTCTATCTGCGTAAGAAATTCTTAATTCATCGTCAGTATAGCCAACACCAAAGTCTAAATAAATAGAATCTTCAAAAAGTTTACTTTCATAAAGCTCATTCTTATTCATTTTTACGTTATTCCCATACTCATAATCGATGATTGATTTATAAACAACTCTATCTTCTTCACATCCGATCAAGCCAACTCCAACCAATAATATCAACAATATTTTTCTCATCAATCAAAAATACAAAACATAATTTCATAAAAAAGGCTTCATCAAATGATGAAGCCTTTTTTAATAAATATTATTAGTGAGATTATGCTTCTAACTTGGCAATCTTCTCCTCAACTTGAGCAGTTAATTTTTGTTTGTAAGCAATAATTTTTTCTCTTAACTCTGGGTTTTGTACAGATACAATTTGCGCAGCTAAAATACCTGCGTTTTTAGCCCCATCTAAAGCAACAGTTGCTACTGGCACTCCTCCTGGCATTTGTAAAATAGATAAAACAGAATCCCAACCATCAATAGAGTTACTCGATTTTACTGGCACTCCAATAACTGGTAATGGAGAAATAGCAGCAACCATACCCGGTAAATGTGCAGCTCCACCAGCTCCAGCAATTACTACTTCAATTCCTCTTTTGTGTGCATTTTCTGCAAACTCAAATAAACGCTGTGGCGTTCTGTGTGCAGAAACAATAGTTAATTCTAACTCCACTCCTAATTCGTTTAAAATATCTTTAGCTTGGTTCATTACTGGTAAATCAGAATCTGACCCCATTATTATACTAACTTTTGCTCCCATTATGCTATAACCTTTAAATGTTCTTTAATATAGTTTGCTTTCTTCTTAGCGCTTTCTAAATCTTTATCTATTACTGTTGCATGCCCCATTTTACGGAAAGACTTAGTAATCTTTTTACCATAAATATGAAAGTTTGCACCTTCAACAGCCATGCAGTTTTCTATACCATCATAAATAACATTTCCTTCGTATCCTTCTTCACCTAAAATGTTAATCATTACCGATGGTAATGTAATTGCTGTGCTTCCTAAAGGATAACCTAAAATTGCTCTTAAATGTTGTTCGTACTGAGAAGTCATATTTCCTTCTATAGTTTGGTGTCCACTATTGTGCGGACGAGGAGCAACCTCATTTACAAACATTTCACCATTATTATCTATAAATAACTCAATGGCTAATAAGCCCACAAAATCTAAATGCTCTACAATACTTCTTGATAATTGCTCAGCTTCTTGTTCATGCGCATCACTAATTGCTGCTGGTGAAAATAAGAACTCTACTAAATTAGCTTTAGGGTTAAATTCCATTTCTACCGAAGGAAAACATTTTACTTCTCCTTTAATATTACGTGCAACAATAACAGCAATTTCTTTATTGATGTCTACCATTTGCTCCACGACACTCTTTCCTTCTAATAAAAGATTAAGATCAGCTTCATTTTTTAAAACAGCAACACCTTTCCCATCATAACCTCCAGTTCTTAACTTTTGTACAAAGGGATAAGTAACAGTTCCGTTAGCTAATGCAGCTTTAATAGCATCTGTATCTTCATACAAAGCAAAAGCCGAAGTAGCAATCTTATTGTCTTTATAAAATTGTTTTTGTAATCCTTTATCTTGAATTATAGATAATGAGTTAGTATCAGGATAAACTTCCTTTCCTTCTCCCTCTAATTTTCTCAATGCATCAATATTTACACTTTCAATTTCAACAGTAATCACATCTTTATCTTGTCCAAACTGATAAACTGCATCATAATCATTAAAACTTCCAACGGTTAATCCAGTACAAGTTGTAACTGCCGGACATTCTCCATTTGGATCTAACACATATGTATTTACATCAATATTACTAGCCGCAAGTGTTAACATCTTACCAAGTTGACCTCCACCTAGTATTCCTAATTTAAAATCTGAAGAAATGGGTTGTTTCATTAAGCCTAAAATTCTGTTTCGACAAAAGTAATATATGATATGCAAATGAACAGTATTATAATAAAGTAGTTTTTAGATGTTCTTCACATATTTTATGTCACCAACTTCAAAGTAAAAAAATTATTCTCACTGATTTACAGCTAATTAAACAATAAACACCTAAGATTCTTAGGTATAAAAACAAATACATAAGAAAGTTATGTATATTTGTCTTATGTATTCAAAAGAACTATTAAAAGGAACCCTAAAAACTATCATTTTAAAAATGCTCTCAGAGAGTGATAGTATGTACGGTTATCAAATCACTCAAAAGGTGAAAGAAATTACCGAGGGGAAAATCAACCTTACTGAAGGTGCACTTTATCCTGCTTTGCACAAGCTTGAAGCTGACGGATTATTAACAACAGAAAAAAAGACTGTTGGAAATAGAGTCAGAAAATATTACAGCTTAACCCAAACAGGAAATGGTAGAGCCAAGGAAAAGGTGGAAGAATTAAAAGAATTTATGGAGACTTTAAAAGTCATTGTAAACCTAACCCCTCAAAATTTAGCATGGTCGAATTAACTGAGCAAAATATCAGTGAAGTTGAAGTGCTAATTGAAGCAAGAGGTGTAGAAATGAAAGAACTTTCTTACGATCTCGTAGATCATATTTGTTGCATGATTGAAGAGAAAATGGAAAGTGGAAAAAGCTACAACAGTGCATTGGAAGAATCCATAGCAAGCTTTGGTAAAAAAGGTATCCGTCAAATACAGGAGGAAACAACTTTTTTATTAACCAAAAATATATTAGCTATGAGAAAAACAATGCACATCACAGGAATTACAGCAGCAACACTCCTATTATTAGGATCAATCTTTAAAATACAACACTGGCCAGGAGCCGCATTAATGTATGTACTAGGAGGTGTTTCATTATGCCTATTATTTATGCCGCTTTTTTTGGCTGTAAGAATAAAAGAAAAGCCTGGAAAACTCTCAACT
>JAQXDJ010000454.1 GCA_029251425.1 Vicingaceae bacterium | reverse complement strand
CTTGTTATTTTAGATATAAGTTTTTAGCTTTTTTTGTAACTACCTCTTATAGATTGTCTGCCAATACATCTATAACGTATTTAATTTAAATCTTTTTTTGAATAGCTAAATAGGCAAATTCAAAGGCTTAATCTAACCCCGATAAAATCTATTCAGAGCAATTACAAATGAAAACTGTAAAGTAGAAATTAGTTCAGTTAAACGAATAAGAAAAATAATTTCCCCTCACAATAAGGTTAAATCAAAAGGTGCTAAAAACTTATATCTAAAATAACAAGCACAGTAAATTTAATCCATAAAAAAAGGCTCAACCAAAATGGTTGAGCCTTTTTTTTATATAAACTTAAACTATTACTTAATCAATTTCAAAGTCTTTGTGTATTCTTCATTTGTTATTTTAACAATGTAAATACCGTTGTTCCATGTTGAACCATCAACAGAAATTTTCCCTGTATTAACAACATCATTGTAAACAACTTTTCCTTCAACATTTACAATTGTTACTTGTGTGTTGGCAACAACTTTTTGTAACTCAATTGTTACTTGCTCATTCATAGGATTTGGATAAGCTCTCACTGTTGTGTTTGAACTTAATTCATCTAAGCCTACTGTTGCAATGTTTACACATACTGAAGTATCTTTACAAACACCTCCAAGTGTCATTTCTACTGCATAGTTTCCATTTGCTGTAGCTGTGTAAGATTGAGACGTTGCTCCTGCTATTACAGCATTTCCATTATCACAATCTAACCATTGATAAGCTGCAGCTGTTTGACCAACTGTTATAGTAGTTAATGCTACAGATGTAGTTTTATCTAAAGCTGGACAAGTTTGCACCCAAAATGTATCCGTTCTTAAGTTCACAGCATTGTTAGCTGGTGCAGCACCAGGATTAATCATATCTACATAATATGCTCCAGTATCTGCTAAGTTTGGAAACATAAAGTTACCTGTATTATTACTCACTCCTACTTGCGCACCTGCATCATCATACAAACTAAATGTTGTAGCAACCATAGTCCCTCCAATATCTATCGTATCTTCTCCAGGAAAATCAGTCATACCTCCAACATAAATAGTATCTCCTCCCCATCTTGTTTGATCATCAAAAGTCAAAGTATTAGTACCTGTTACTTCACCAGCTATTTGGGCAGCATTACTCAAGGTTAAACGAGCGTTATCTACTTTAATTCTGTCTGCGCTAGCGCCTAACATACTCCAATTATTTACTGATGTAACTTTTGTTCCATCAACCTCAAAACGTAAAAAATTAGCTGCATCATAATCTGCAAAATCAAAATCTCCTGTAAACAAATCAGCATTATCTGCTCTTAAATTAATTAAGTTTGAGCTATTACTGATCCCAACAACACCTGTTATAGAATCACAACTTTTCACTTTAAGTGTTTCTAACATAGTTTGAGTTGTCACATCTAATGAAGCTAAGTTAGTTTCGTTTACAATTAAAGTAATAAGATTATTAGTCCCAGTAATATTTAAGTTCGTTAAAGCTTGTGACCTTACTTTTAAATAATTTAAGTTTGGACAGTTTGACACATTTAAAGATGTTAAAAGATCAACATTATAACTAAGATGAACAACATTAAGGTTTGCTAATCCACTAAAATCTAATGTAGTTAAACTACCCATAGTAGCACCTTTAAAATGTTCTAAATTATTTAAACCAGTAACTGTTATACCAGTAACTAAATCTTGTCCTCTCATGTCTATTGCCTTCAATTCTGCAAATGATGTTAAATCAATTACTCCAGTAAGTTCAGAATTAACTCCTGTAAAAATTATATTTGCATACTCCGAAGGAACAGAAGTCATTCCAGGACCTGTATGAAAGGCTCTCCCTCCACTACTTGGAGACCCATCCTTGTGCAAACCTAGTTGTATAATTCTTTTTGGTGTTGCAGTATTCCACTCAACCCCTAACCAATTTCCAGGATCTGGATCATTCCAATTTAAGGCAGTATTTGTTGTAAAATTATTTGTCATAATGTTATAACAAGTTGTTGAATCTCCTACATCATATTGTGCTTTCAATGCCGTAAATGGCATAATCATTACTGCTAATAATGGTAAAATGTAATTTCTTTTCATAATATTTTAAGTTAAGTCTATAGTTATAATCGACAAATATATGATATTCTTCTATAATACTATACTATATATTATTTTAATCAAAACATTTTTTATGATTTTAAT
>JAQXDJ010000039.1 GCA_029251425.1 Vicingaceae bacterium | reverse complement strand
TTTTTTTAATATTAAAATCTATTATTGATGCTGCCGATGGTGAGTTGGCTAGATTAAGAAAAAAACCTTCTTATATTGGTAGATACTTAGATTCTGTTTTTGACTTAATCTTAAACTTTTGCTTTCTTTTTACTATTTATACGCTTACTCAAACTTCATTTTGGATGATGCTTTTAGCTTTTTTTGCAATGCAATTACAGGGTACCGTTTTTAATTATTACTATACAATTTTGCGTAACAACTCAGCTGGAGGAGATACTACCAGTAGAATTGAAGAAAACTCTTTTCCGAAAGCTTTGCACGGAGAAAATCAAAAAATGGTAAACCTTCTGTTTGTGTTATACACTATCTTTTATGGAGGATTCGATAAAATCATATTGACTTTAGACCAATCTGCTAAAGAGAAAAATAATCTCCCAAATTGGTTTATGACTCTTGTTTCTATTTATGGCTTAGGATTTCAATTACTCTTAATCGGTATAATGTTAGTCTTTGGTTTCATCCAATATATTATCCCGTTTTTTACTATCTATTCTATATTTATCGTAATTATTATTGGTGTAAGAAAAATTGTTTTAACCAATTAAAAATATACCTTCGTTTTTATGAGTGATTCAGACAATCTTTGCCTTTCCTGTTTACTATGTTGCAACGGAACTTTAATTGGTTTTGTTCAACTCGAACGTGAAGAAATCCCTGCATTAAAAGATATTTTAGAAATTGAAGAGGATTCTAATGGTGATGGTGTTTTTCTTCAAGCTTGCAACAACTTATGTGATAAAGGTTGTACTATTTATGATAAGAGACCAAAACAATGCAGATCCTTTAACTGTAAGTTACTAAAATCTGTTGAAGAAAATGAAATTCATTTTGATTCGGCAGTGGATGTAATTAATGTGGTAAAACAAAAGAAGATTAAAATAGAAAAGCAAATAATACTTTTAAGTATTAAACTAAAATCCCCATCTTTTTACTTTAAAATGGTAGAACTAAAAAAGGTATTAAAGAAACAATCTCCTGAATTATTAGCAAACCAAAACCATCAAACTTTAATAACTGATCTTAAAGAATTGGAAAGCATATTGCCAACAATATTTGGTATCTCCCCTTTTTAAAATTCTACTTCTTAAAATTTCTTAAAACAAAATCTTTTGTTAAATTTTAACTCCAATAAACCTATATTTGTTTTATGATTTATTTAACCCGAAGAGAACGTTTTAATGCAGCCCATCGCCTATTCCGAAAAGAATGGACAGATGAAGAAAATTATGAAGTTTTTGGAAAATGCTCTAATCCAAATTGGCATGGACACAACTACCAACTTTTTGTTACTATTAAAGGAGATGTTAATCCTAAAACTGGGTTTGTTATCAATTTAAAGCAATTAAGTAAAATTGTTAGAGAAAAAGTAATTTCTAAAATAGATCATAAAAACTTAAACCTAGATGTAGATTTTATGCAAGGCAAAATTACTTCTGCTGAAAATATTGCAATTGCAATATGGAATGAAATTGAAACAGATGTAAATAAATTAGATTGCTTCTTACATTGTGTTAAGGTTGTGGAAACAGAAAATAACTCAATAGAATATTACGGTAATAAATAAGGTTTAAACTTATTAACCGATTATAAAAACTTTTAACTTTACAGACTTTAAACTAAAGAAATGGCTGGATACGAAAAGATAGATAAATATGATGAAGAAAAAACTAAATCTTTATCAAACCATTATAAAAACGTTATTACCGAATTAGGTGAAGACGTTACAAGAGAAGGATTAGAAAAAACACCAGAACGTGTGGCTAAAGCAATGCAATTTTTAACGCATGGATATGATTTAGATCCCGCAGGGAT
>JAQXDJ010000439.1 GCA_029251425.1 Vicingaceae bacterium | reverse complement strand
ACAAATGTTTGCAATGTCAGCTCCAGAAAAACCAGGAGCTTGTTTTGCTAAAAACTTTAAATCAACTGTAGTGTCAATTTTTAATGGCTTTTAATGAACTGCAAAAATTTCCTCTCTTTCTGTTAACTCTGGTAAATCAACCTGAATTTGTCTGTCAAATCTACCAGGTCTAACTAATGCTCTATCTAAAACATCAGCTCTATTAGTAGCAGCCAATACAATTACGCCATTGTTAGTTCCAAAACCATCCATTTCAGTTAATAACTGATTCAAAGTGTTTTCACGCTCATCATTTCCGCCTTGCATTCCACCTTTACCTCTAGCTCTACCAATTGCATCAATCTCATCAATAAAAATAATTGCAGGGGCTTTATCGTTAGCTTGCTTAAATAAATCTCTTACTCTTGAAGCTCCAACACCAACAAACATTTCAACAAAATCAGATCCTGAAAGAGAAAAGAATGGAACTTTAGCTTCACCAGCTACTGCTTTAGCAAGCAATGTTTTTCCTGTTCCTGGAGGACCAACAAGTAACGCTCCTCTTGGAATTTTAGCTCCTAAGTCAGTGTATTTTTGTGGTTTTTTTAAGAAGTCAACAATTTCTTGAACTTCCTCTTTTGCTCCTTCTAAACCGGCTACATCTTTAAATGTAGTTTGAGTTCCTTTTTCTTTATCAAAAATTTGAGCTTTAGATTTTCCTATGCTAAATAATTGACCAGGGCCTCCACCTCCAGCTCCTCCTCCCATTCTTTTCATTAAGAAAAACCAAATGGCAACAATTACTAAAATTGGTAAAAGCATTCCTAAAATTCCACCAAGCCAATCTTCTTCTGTTGTAACATTATATTTTAATTGGTGTTTACTTTCTGAGTATCTTTTTAAATCAGCATAAATTCCATCTTCAGAAAAATATTTAAAACTAAAGTGTGGACCTCTGTTTTTAGTTGAAGAAATTAAAGGTGTTTTAACTTTGCTTTTATAAGCTTCTAAATCAAGTGCTTCTTCGGTAAGTGTAACTCTTACTTCCTTTTTATTACTGACAATTACAACTTCTTTTACATAATCGTTTTCAACCATTTGATTGAATTCGGCTTCGGTAATTGTTGATGAACTGCCACCAAAATTTACCAGTTGAAGCGCTAAAAGTGCTAAACCAATTACTGCGTATATCCAATAAAAGTTATTTGGTTTTTTTGAACCTCCACTTAAATTAAATTTACCTTTTTGTTTTTTATTTTGTTCCATCAACGTAAGTTATTCTTCTATTTTAGTGATTTTGGCATCAGCCCAAAGACCGTCCAAATTGTAAAAGTTTCTTGATTCTTCTTGAAAAATATGAACAACTGTATTCACATAATCTAAAATAATCCACTCAGAATTACCGAAACCTTCTTTTTTCCAAGGTCTATCGTTTATTGTTTCTCTCACTTCTCTCTCTACCGAACCAGCCAAAGAGCTTACATGCGTGTTAGATGTTCCAGTACAAATAATGAAATTATCGCAAACTGCGTTGTTAATGTTGCTTAAATCAATATTAACTATGTTTTCGCCTTTTAACTCTTGTAATCCTTTAACCACAACATCTGATAAGATTTGTGATGCTTTAACTTCCTTTTTCTTTGCCATTCAAAAATTGAATCAATTTAGTGTGCAAAATAACGAATAATCCTTGAGGAATTAGGCTTTGTTTAAAACATTTAGTTAAACTTTTATAACCCTTTTTTTACACTTATTTTTGAGGTAAATGTATAACCGATTATTTATAGGGGTCAAACGAATTAATTTAGTAGAAGCAGATTCTACCAATGCTTTTATGAAAGAGTTGGTTTCTGTATCGGATAGTGAAGTAGAGGGTTTAGTAATTGTTGCCGAAAATCAGCTTAAAGGAAGAGGGCAGCAAGGAAACACCTGGGAGAGTGAACCTAGAAAAAATTTAACTCTTTCTATTTTTTTGAAGCCTAATACCTTTATTCAAAATCAATTTTTAATAAGTAAAGTTGTCTCTTTAGGAATTGTTGATTTTTTGATGGATAAAGGCTTAAAAAATGTGAAAATAAAATGGCCAAATGATATTTATGTGGGCAGTAGAAAAATTGCAGGTATTCTCATTGAGAATCTCCTAAAAGGGAATAAAGTAAATTCATCTATAGTAGGAATTGGCTTAAATGTAAACCAATCTAAGTTTAAATCAGACAATTCACCAACATCATTAATTAATATTATTGGAGAAGAACAAAATTTAGAGGAATCGTTAAATCAGTTGTTGTTTTTTATTGAGAAAAACTATATCCTTCTTAAACAACAAAAAGAGGTAGGTGTTAATAATGCTTATTTAAAGTATTTGTACGGTTTAGAAGAGGACTTACCTTTTGAATTAGATGAAAAGAAAGTACAGGGTAAAATTACAGGAGTAAGCGCTTTGGGGAAATTACAGGTTTTAATCAATAATGAACTTAAGGAGTTTAATTTAAAAGAAATAAAATTTTTAATAAACTAAGCATGTATTTCAGATAGTTTATCTGATAAACCATTCATAAAACCAGTCAACGGTTTTTCTACCATCATTTTCATAAAAGGATTTACATTCCCTTCAAAAACAATTTTTGCTAAACACTTATTCTCTTTTTCTTCTAAAAAAACATTGAAAGTAAATTTAAAGGGAGTTTTCCCAAACGAATCAAAATAAACTAAAGAGTTTGGAGTAGAAGCAACACGTTTTAATCCTAATATTCCCATGTTTTGAACTTTCATACTACATGTTTCAGTAGTAGATTCCCATTCACTAATTTTATCATGAGGGAATAACTGTTCAAAATTATTGGTGTC
>JAQXDJ010000407.1 GCA_029251425.1 Vicingaceae bacterium | reverse complement strand
GTTCTTTCAAACCTTTAAGCTTATCCTGAATTTCATCAATAAACTTACGCTTATATGATAAGTTAGTAACAACATTATTTAAATCTTTGCCAATAAATTCTTGTTCCTTTATTGCAAGTGTCAACTCCGCTTCTTTTATAATATTTTTCTTGGTTTGAAGCATTCGAAATCTCCAAAACAAAAACAGCACAACTCCAATTATCATTACTAAGCCCATAGTGAGTAAAAACAGTTTAAATCGTTTCTTATCGGTTTCATTTTTTAGCGCAATTAATTCTTGGTCTTTCAATTGTTTTTCCAATTCCATTTTTTGTGTGACTTGATTCAAAGTATTTATTGTTTGCTGGGCCATCATTTTTTTATACGTTTCAACATAACTGAGGTAAAACTCTTTATTAAGTTTTATCCATAAATTTGAATATATGGAGAGCGCCTTTTTATTACCCGTTACTTTATAGGCATCCATCAACATTTCAATTACCGTCAATTTTTGATTAGGTAATAAGTTTTTATCATAGTTTACCAACAAGTTTGTCAATCGATTAATTAAAACAGCATAATCTTTTCTAACCTTATCAATTTGGGACAAAGCAAGCTCTGCATTAATATAAGAATCTTTATTCCGTTGATTTACACTTCCTTCTGAATCAATTAACAAACAAGCATAGGCCTTATCAAATTCCCCTAATTTTTGATAGCAAGCTCCTAGGTTCCCCATTATAAATGCATAACGAGACATTTTTAATTCATTCGTTTTTATGATTTCAATGGCTTTTGAAAAAGCGATAATTGCTATGTCGAACTTTTTTAAATCTCTAGCTATGATTCCGTGTTGGTTGTATGCAGGTATTAAGTCTTTTTCTTTTCCAGACTCCTTTACAATTGTAATCCATTTTTTAGTTATCGCAAATGCGCTGTCAGGTTTTTCAAGTAATCCAAAACATTTAGCCTTTTTATAATAATAGTTACCCTTCTTTTGCTCTTCACAAGTCTTATCTAAATAAGCTATTCCCTGCCTATAATCCTGTAAAATAATCATTAAATCTGAGAGGCGTTCAAAAGTGCGGCTGCATGGAGAGCAGTTTCTAGGGCTCAACGATTTTTCGCAAGACTCCATTGAACTAAGTGCAAGTTCCAAGGCTTCATCGTAGCGCTTAAAAAGAATTAATACATCAATTTTAGTGATATTAGGCCCAACCTTACCTAAGGATTTATCTTCCTGTTGTTCATATTGAAATTGCAAGAGTTCGTCTACATAATAAATAGCAGAATCTTCATTTAAGTTTTGACGATGATAATCAAGTCGCTCGTATATTTCTGATTGATTATTCCAAACACGTTTTTCTTGACCAAGTACTGGATTACTTAGTGTAAGAATAAAAATGATTGTATAGAGAATTGAAGCTCGCATAATTGAAATCAAATATACAGCAATTTTGGATTTTATTATAAACCATATCGGAGAATCGGAAAAATGGGCAACGAATCTCATAAAAAATATCATCGATGATTCTATTTGATAGTGGTTTCATTAGTTTTACATTAATTCTTTTTTGGATAAACACTTACAACAATTCAGGCAATGTCAGATGAAATTACAAATAGAGTAGAAAATAGTAGCCTGGTTCAGGTTAGTTTAGATGAGTTTTACCCTCAAGGAGAAAGAGTTTTGTTTGACATTAAAGACTTTTTAAGAGACGAAATTGCTTTAATAGAAAAAGAATTTAGAGCTGCAATAAAAGAAACTAATTGGGCTGATTTTGATGGGAAGTATGTTGGAGTTGTTTGTTCAGTTGATGCAATAGTTCCTTTATGGGCTTTTATGTTGATTGCCTCACAATTAGAGCCATTTGCTAAAAAAGTTGTTTTTGGTAATAAGGAGGATTTAGAAAAAGCAGTTTTTAGTGATGTGCTCTCAGAATTAGATTTTTCAGTTTATAAAGATGCAACGATGATTGTTAAAGGATGCGGAAAATATCCCATTCCTGAAGCTGTAGTAGTCGACTTTGCTGTTAAGTTACAAAAGGTTGCTAAAAGTATTATGTTTGGAGAGGCTTGTTCTGCTGTTCCTTTATTTAAGCGAAAGAAAACTAATTAAGTTGTGCTAGAAGGCAAAGGTTATTTTATTGACAAAGAAACCAATCGGTTTAAAATTTACAATAAGCTACTATTTTTTAAAGTTGGAGATTGGGAAAAACTTCCTAAAGCTAATTATATTGCTATCACTAAAGTAAAATTTTCTAAAACAGTTCCTACTCCAAAATTAATGGGTAGCGAATCGTGCACCACAGATTTTAGTAGCTTTAAGTGTTGTGTTTTTATTTGCGAAGACAAAAGGATAAAACAACTTATTTATAAAGGCGAATATGATGATGCCTTTATTGAAGCTGACTTGATTAAGAACTATTTAAATATAGAGGTGATTGATTATGTTAAATCCTTGAAGGATTAATTTAGTTTTTTGAAGTAGAATAATCCTTAGTATTTTTCTCAATAGTTTCTTTTAAGTTTTCGAAATTAGTTTCTTCTTGAGTTTTTAAAGAACTTTCCATTAAAGCCATAAAGGACTTAAAAACCATACTGTTTCCTACTGCCGAAGTAGATGAACTTATTTTTGTTTTTCCATCAACAGCACTCATACTAAGTTTATATTCCATATTCATAAAATCGGATTCAAATAGCATAGAAATAGATTCATTAGGAACGATTTCAGTAATCGTTTCTCTAATTACCATTTCTTGCCCATCTGTAATAAAATAAACATCAGAAACTGCGCCAACAGCTCCAGGAATTCCGCTAACATGTTCAAATTTTTGAAATCCATTTAACCAATCAGCCATTTTTTCTGGATCCTGACTAACAACCCACGATTCAGCCAAAGGTTTATCTACAATAATTCCACAATCATAAACTATTTCAGATTTTATAAAACCTAAAAGAAAGAAACCAACTATTAATATCGCTAAAATTCCGAGGGTGTATTTTAAAAATTTCATAAGGATTGTATTTTATAAGTTTGGCTTTGTTAAGTTCAGATATTACTTTTTTTCTTCGCGTAAGATTTTTTCCATTTTACGACCTTTTGCTAATTCATCAATGAGCTTTTCCATACGTCTACATTGTTTATATGATTCAAATTCATCTTCTATTTCTTCAATTCTATAACCACAAACAACTCCTTTAATTAAGTGAGCATTTGAATTTATTTTAAAAAAATAAAAAAATGTTCTAAAGGTTACTTTTTCATCAATAAGAATTTGTAAAGTAGCCTGATCAAATCCAGTAAACCATTTAATTACTTGGTTGAGTTCTTCTTTTGTTCTACCATTTTTCTCTAATCTATTTAAGTAAAGAGGATAAATGGATGCAAAAATCATATTCGCAACCTTTTCATTTTTTTCGGCTGTAACTTCCATCTCTATTTGATTAGGCTAATAAGTGAATTAAAATAAAATTTCACTTATTCAGCTTAAGGGTTTATCTATTTCAAATATAATATAAAAAAATAAGCCCCTTGGTTTTGGGGCTTAATTGGTTTAAGTATAGTATTATAATTTCTATTGCTAATTAGTACTAATAAGCTCTCTTATCTATTCCTTCAACATAATAAATAAATGCTCTATTAATTACTTGATTCCCTCCTGGTGTTGGATAATTTCCAGTAAAGTACCAATCCCCTTTGTGATCAGGGCAGGCAGCATGTAACCCTTCAATACTTTGGTAAACAATGTCTATCTCAGCATTAATGTTTTTAGGGGTTAACAATTCAGAAATCTTTTTAGAAATTTCTTCAGCAGTAAAAGGAGCATAAATGTCTTTTACATTGTTGTTAATCTGTTCTTTAGGCAAGTTTTCTTGAGCCTTACATTTTTGGTAAGTTTCTTCAATTATGTGTTCCTTGCCTTGGTCTTTTAATAGCGCAATAGCTGCTTGGAAAGCAATAAAATCTCCCATTTTAGCCATGTCTATTCCGTAACAATCTAAGTATCTAATTTGTGGGGCAGAAGAAACCACAACAATTTTCTTAGGGTTTAATCGGTCTAGAATTCTTAAAATACTTTTCTTTAAAGTTGTTCCTCTAACAATAGAATCGTCAATAATAACTAGGTTGTCAGTTGGGTAAACACTACCATAAGTAATATCGTAAACGTGAGCTACTAAATCATCCCTACTATCATCTTGTGTAATAAAGGTTCTTAGTTTAGCATCTTTAATGGCAATTTTTTCCATTCTGTTTCTCAACGCTAAAATTTCTTGCAATTGCTCATCTGTTGGATTATCTCCTAAAGCTTTTATTTTATCTAGTTTAATCCCGTTTAACACTTCTTGCATTCCTTTCATCATACCGTAAAATGAAGTTTCGGCAGTGTTTGGAATAAAAGAAAATACAGAGTTTTTTAAATCGCTATCAATAGATTTTAAAACTTGAGGTACAACATTTTTACCTAACTGTTTACGTTCCTTATAGATATCTCTATCACTTCCTCTTGAAAAATATATTCTTTCAAAAGAACAAGATGTTTTTTCGTAAGGTTCACGCACTTGTTTCATTGAAACCTCACCATCTTTTTTAATAATTAAAGCGTGTCCCGGGTCAATTTCTTTTATGCTATCAATAGGCACATTAAAAGCTGTTTGTATAACTGGTCTTTCTGAGGTTACAACCACAACTTCATCATCTTGGTAATAAAAAGCAGGTCTAATTCCTGACGGGTCTCTTAAAACAAAAGCATCTCCATGCCCAAGTAATCCTGCCATAGCATAACCACCATCCCAATCAACAGCTGAGTTTTGTAATATTTTTTGTAAGTCTAGATTTTTAGCAATTAGTTTAGATATCTCTTGTCTAGAATACCCTTCAGCTTTAAATTTATCGTAAAGTGCTTGATTACCTTCATCTAAAAAGTGACCAATTTTTTCCATAACGGTAACCGTATCAGCTTTTTGTTTAGGGTGCTGTCCAATTTCAACTAAAATATCGAACAGTTCATCAACATTAGTTAGGTTAAAGTTACCTGCGACCACTAAGTTTTTAGTCATCCAGTTATTTTGTCTTAAAAAAGGATGACATTGTTCAATACTATTTCCTCCAAAAGTTCCGTAACGTAAGTGCCCTAAAGATAATTCACCAGTAAAAGCTACATTTTTCTTTAACCATGCAGAATCTTTCATTAGAGCAGGGTCAGTATCATAAACCTCTTGAAATTTGTTGTTTATTTTCCCGAAAATATCTTTAATTGGTTGTTGATCATTTGATCTATAACGGCTAATATATCTTTCACCTGGAGCAACATCAAATTTAATATTTGCTATTCCGGCACCATCTTGTCCACGATTGTGTTGTTTTTCCATTAACAAGTACATCTTATCCAGACCATAAGTGGCTGTTCCGTACTTTTCAATGTAATAATCTAAAGGCTTTAAAAGTCTTACTAATGCAATACCACATTCATGTTTGATAGCGTCACTCATTTTATTTTTTTAAGTAGGTGAAATGAGCTACAAAAGTAAGTTAATATTTTAGAGTAAGACACATAAAAAAAGCTGTGAAATTGGATTTTTTCACAGCTTATTAAGAATTATTATTTGTCTTTTATTGAACAGTTTCCATTCCAGCACCTGCCCAAGCTGCCATTCCTCCATCTAAATTGTAAACAGTGGTAAAGCCCATTTCTTTCATCATTTCTTTTGCTTTTCCGCTTCTTCCACCAGATTTACAATAAACGTAAACAGCTTTGTTTTTGTCTAATTGTTGTAATTGTACACTAAAGTTGTCATCAAAAAAATTCATTTTTATGGCATTTTTAAGGGTTCCTTCTGCCCACTCTTCTGGAGTTCTTACATCTAAAACTTGCCCAGGAGTGTTTGTCATTAAATCTGCAAACTCAACAACAGTTAAATCTTTGTTAATATGCTTCATGTTTTGTTGAGGTTCACTAACATTTTCAGAAGTTTGTTTCGTATCAGTTGAACAGCTTATTGTTGTTAATCCTAAAAGGAATATAAAAATTGTTTTTCTCATCTATTTTGTTTTAAATTTTTCATTAGCAAAATCGCCAACAAACCAGCCCATTAATGCTCCATAGGCCATGCTGGTGTACCAGTTAGCTGTAATGCCACAATTGCCACCTGCACAACCTATAAAATTCCAATATAGGAATCCTGCAAGTGCTCCAATTAATGTAACAATAACAGTAGCTTTGTTTTTGAGGATATAGGGTTTAATTTTCATTGATTTACTATCTAAAATTAGCCCATCCACCTCCATTGTAAGCTTCAATTCCTTCTCTTTTTAAGATAGAGGTAGCTCTTCCGCTGCGCATGCCTGATTGGCAACAAAGCACTATTGGTTTGTTTAATTTTTTGATGTTGTCAATTTTTCCTCCTATTGTATCCAAAGGAATATTTTTAGAATTTTTTGGTTTGCCATTAGCATATTCAGCAGGAGTTCTAACATCAATTAAAACAGCTCCATTTGCTAATAATTCATGACAATCTACCTTAGGGCCTAGCCCAAATATTTTTCTTAAAAAGCTCATTACATTAATTTTAATTTTTTCTCATCGCAACCATGTTCCAGCCACCACCATTGTATATGTCTTTTACTCCGTTTGCTTCTAAAAACTGAACAGCTTGTCCACTTCTTCCGCCAGAAAGACAACATAAAACCAGCGGTTTTTTCATTGCTTTAAATTCTTCTATCATGTTTGGCACTTGCCCTAAAGGAATGTTTCTAGAGCCTTCAACACAACCTGCAGAAAATTCGCTAGGTTCTCTTACATCTATAATTGTTGCTTCATTTAAATTTACATTCTCGTAACTCATAATTTCTTTTTTTAATGTGGTAATTTATCTTTTAATAATCCATAAACTAAAACACCAATTATGGCACTAATAATAGGGATTATAATTATGGTGTGTCCAGCACCAAATAGTGCGTATAAAGGCCCAGGACAAGAGCCAACTAAAGCCCATCCTAAACCAAATAAAACTCCTCCTGTAACATTGCTTACTTTGTTAAATGGTTTGTCGCTAAATTTTACTGGTTCGCCTGATAATGTGTTGATTTTAAACTTTTTAATGATTAAAATGCTAATTGCCCCTACCAAAACTGCAGAACCAATTATTCCATACATGTGGAATGATTGAAACCGAAACATTTCTTGGATTCTAAACCAAGCAACAGCTTCAGATTTAACTAGAATTATTCCAAAAAGAATTCCGAAAACTATAAATTTTATATTTTTCATCGTTTAAAAAATTAATGGGAATAATAAATGTGTCATTACAAGTCCTCCAATAAAGAACCCTATTACTGCTATGAGCGACCCAAGGTTTAATAATGATAAACCCATAATTGCATGACCAGAAGTACAGCCATTTGCATACCTAGTTCCGAATCCAATTAAAAATCCACCTAAAACCATTAAAATTAAATTGGGTAGGGTTGTGTTCCAGCTATAGATTTCAGCAGGTATAAAGCCAATAAAATTTGTTATTCCCATTTCTGAAAGATCAGCCTTTGTGGCATCACTAATTAAAATTTCATAGTTTAAATCAACTATATAGTTAGTAATAAATGCTCCTAAAGTAATTCCGAATACTAGGAATAAATTCCAAGTATTTTTTTTCCAGTCATAATTGAAAAAAGGTATTTTTTGAACAGGTAAACAAGCAGCACATATATGTTTTAAACTCGATGATATGCCTAATTGTTTATTCCCAATAATCAACAATAAAGGCACAAAGAGGCCTATTAAAGGGCCTGAAACATACCAAGGCCATGGTTCTGTAATAAAATTCATATTCTTTTATGCCATTTCTGATGAGCAAACCCATTCAGAGGTTTTAATATTTTCTTCATTTTTAATTGCGCCAAACCCACCTTCAACATTTATTAAATTATGAAAGCCTTTTGCTTTTAAGATAGAAATTGCAATAACAGATCGATACCCTCCAGCACAATGAACGTATTGTTCTTTATTTTCAATGTCATTTAAATCGCCTATTGAAGTGTCCAAAGGAACATTACTTACTTCACCATTTATAACATGCTCAGAAAAGAATTCGGTATCTTTTCTCACATCTAATACAGTAGTTTTTTCTGTTAATTTATCAGCAAATTCATTAGCTGAAACACTTAAAACATTTGCTGTTTCTTCTCCAACTGATTTCCATGCCGAAATACCACCTTTTAAAAATCCTTTGGTGTTATCATAACCAACACGAGATAACCTTGTTACAGCTTCTTCTTCTTTGCCTTCTTCAACCACTAAAATAATAGGGGTGTTTATGTCTTCTATTAATGCTCCAACCCATGGGGCAAAACCACCATCTAAGCCAATAAATAGTGAATTAGGAATGTGTTCTTCAATAAATGTAGGAGTAGGTCTTACGTCTAAGATTAAAGCTCCATTACTTGCTAGTGTTTTAAATTCAGATACAGATAAAGGTATTTTCCCATCTGTTAAAATTTCATCATAGCTTTTATTAATCCCTTTGTTCATACCAACATTTTTAGGAAAATATTGTGGTGGAGTTTTTAATCCGGTTGTTACTTCTTTAATAAACTCTTCTTTAATCATGTCGGCTCTTAATGCATAATTGGTGTTTTTTTGATTTCCTAGCGTATCGAAAGTTTCAGAACTCATATTCTTTCCACAAGAAGAACCTGCTCCATGTGCAGGGTAAACAGTTATATTATCTGGTAAAGTCATTATTTTGTTTCTTAAAGAATCAAATAAATGACCAGCTAAATCAGCTTGTGTTAAATTCGACTTTACCGCTAAATCTGGTCTTCCAACATCACCAATAAATAAAGTGTCACCAGTGAAAATGTATGGTGTTTTTCCATTTTTATCTATCAACAAATACGATGAAGACTCCATAGTGTGGCCAGGAGTGTGCAATAGTTTTAGGGTGATATCTCCAACTTTAAATTCTTCATTATCAGTTCCTGAATGAAAATCAAAAGTTGTTTTTGCATTAGGCCCGAATACAATTTTAGCACCAGTTTTTGCCGCTAAATCAACATGCCCAGACACAAAATCGGCATGGAAGTGTGTTAAAAATACATACTTAATTTTAGCTCCTCTGCTGTTAGCTTTTTCTATGTATGGAGTTGTTTCTCTAAGTGGATCAATTATTACTGCTTCACCGTTCGATTCAATGTAGTAAGCCATTTCGGCTAAACAACCTGTAAATATTTGTTCTACGTACATACTTTTATTTTTAAATTATAAATATTTCTTTTATTAATATAATCCCTCCCATTATTAAAACGAAAAAACCAAAACCTTTTTTAAGCTTAGCTCCATCAATTTTATTTGAGAGTTGATTTCCTATAAATATACCTGAAACTGCTAAACTTGTAAATATGAGTAACAATTTCCAATCGATAGTAATAACAGATAAATCTCCTAAAAAGCCAAATAATGATTTGGCAGCAATAATGGCTAAAGAAGTTCCTATTGCTTTTTTCATAGGTAAGTTACTTAACATTACCAATGCAGGTATAATAATAAATCCACCTCCAGCACCAACTAAACCAGTTAACATTCCAACTAAAACACCTTCTATTAAAATGAGTGGATAGTTAAACTTTTGCTCACCTTCTTGGAGTTTCTCTTTCCGTCCTTTTATCATAGAAATAGAGGCCAATATCATTAAAACAGCAAACAGCCCCATTACAAAGATTCTTTTTGTAAAAATGAAAGTATCTAAGGCAAATATTTCGTCAGGTATTGCGGGCACTAAAAACCTTCTGGTAGCGTAAACGGAAAAAATAGCGGGAATACCAAAAATAACGGCTGTTTTAAGATCTACAAAGCCTTGTTTATATTTTATAGTTGCTCCAATTAAACTAGCAGTTCCTACAACAAAAAGAGAGTAGGCAGGAGCAGTATCAGCAGCCTCTACACCTAGTAAATAAACTAAAATAGGAACTGTTAAAATGGATCCGCCACCTCCAATTAGCCCTAATGAAAGCCCAATTAAAATTGCTGCTATGTAACCTAAAATTTCCATTTATTTATTCCTGACATTTATCGATACACGCAACAATTTGTGATAAACGTTGGTGCTTGAGTGAATAATAACAGTTTTTTCCTGATCGTTCAGACAATAAAACACCTTTGTTTTTGAGGATACTTAAGTGGTGAGAGGCAACAGCTTGTTCAATTTTAAGAGCTTCATGAATTTCAGTAACACTTAGTTTTTTGTTGTCATCAAGCATTCCAACAACTGCAATTCTTATAGGGTGAGCAATTGCTTTAAGCATTTCTGAGGCTGTTTCTAACTTGTTTAATTCTATCATAACATATAGTTATCTATATTTATAGATACAAAAATACATATAATTTTCTATATGTATGGTAAAATCTTTTTTTTGTTTTAAAATTAGCTACTTTTATAATCCAATAAATAACTATGGAAAAAATTAAGAATTACATTAATGGAGAGCTTGTTGAGCCTGTCGGAAAAGAATATATTGATAATTTCAACCCTTCAATTGGAGCAGTTTATTCATTAATTCCAGACTCTGACGAGCAAGATGTTGATTTAGCAACTAAGGCTGCACAGGCTGCTTTTCCTGCGTGGAGTAAAACTCCAAAAGAAAAAAGAGCAAGGATTTTACAAAAATTGGCAAGTTTAATTGAGAATAATTTAGATCGTTTTGCTGAAGCAGAATCAAGAGATAATGGTAAGCCGTTGAGTTTGGCAAAACGTGTAGATATTCCTAGAGCTGCAGCAAATTTTAATTTTTACGCAACAGGAGTTTTACATTATGCTTCTGAAGCACACCAAATGGAAGATACTGCAATTAATTATACTACTCGTGAACCAATTGGTGTTTGTGGTTGTATCTCTCCATGGAATTTGCCATTGTATTTATTTAGTTGGAAAATTGCTCCTGCTTTGGCTATAGGAAATACTGTTGTGGCAAAACCTTCAGAGGTTACTCCATATACAGCATATTTACTTTCAGAATTATGTATAGAGGCAGGATTACCTAAAGGAGTTTTAAATATTGTACATGGTTTAGGACATAAGGTTGGTGCCGCTATTACAAAGCATACAGATATTCCGGTTATTTCTTTTACGGGAGGAACAGTTACTGGGGCTGAAATAGCTCGAACGGCAGGACCAATGTTTAAGAAATTATCTTTAGAGTTAGGAGGCAAAAACCCTAACATTATTTTTGATGATTGTGATTTTGAGAAAGCATTAGGAACAACAATGCATTCTTCTTTTGCTAACCAAGGACAGATTTGTTTATGTGGATCAAGAATATTTGTACAAAGAGGTATTTACGAGAAATTTAGAGATGCCTTTGTTGCAAAAACAAAGAAATTAACTGTTGGTAATCCTTTTGATGAAGGAACCAATTTGGGAGCTGTTGTTTCTCAACCTCATATGGAAAAAGTATTGAGTTACGTTACTTTAGCTCAAGAGGAAGGAGGAACAGTTTTGACAGGTGGCCATCAAGTTAAATTAGAAGGAGAACAAGAAAACGGATGGTACATTGCGCCAACTATTATTGAAGGTTTAGCTTTTGATTGTAGAACTAATCAAGAGGAAATTTTTGGGCCAGTTGTTACCATTATGCCTTTTGATACCATAGAAGAAGTGTTGGCGATGGCAAACAGCACTAAATATGGGTTAGCTTCTACTGTTTGGACACAAGACATAACAAAGGCACATAATGTTGCAGCACAATTACACTCAGGTATTGTTTGGGTAAACACATGGTTATTGAGAGACTTAAGAACACCTTTTGGTGGAGTTAAAGCTTCAGGTGTTGGACGAGAAGGAGGGTTTAATGCCTTTGAGTTTTTTACAGAGCCTAAAAATGTGTGTATTAAGTTGTAATGATGCCTCAAAAAATAGACAATCAAACATTCTTTAATAAAAATGAAACCCCTGTATGGGAGACACCTCCAATTGTGGTAGCTTGGAAATTTTCTTCAGCAGATAACCTAGGTGCACTTTTAAGAGTGTGTGATAATTTTGGGGTACAACAAGTCTTTTTTGTTGGTGATGAAAGTGATTATAAATATTCAAGAATTAAGAGAAACGCTACTACGTCTATTAATAAAATAGATTGGAAATTTGTATCTGAAACGGACATGTGGAATTTACTTCCGTCTAATGTAGAAAACATTGCAGTTGATACTACTTCAAACTCCGGAGAGTTGAATCAGTATAAATTTAAAGAATTAGAAAATTCTTTTTGTTTATTTTTCGGGAATGAAACAATAGGAATAGAAGATGATGTTGTTCAAAAATGCGATGCTTCAATTCACATTCCTATGATTGGAAATAGTTTTTCAATGAATGTTGTTCAGGCAGCTTCAGTTGCTTTGTATGAAGCAACTCGCCAATGTTTGTTAAAGGGTTAAATCTTAGGCTCAATCCAATCCCCGTGAGATTTAATTAAGTCAATTAAAGACTCAACAGCTTCTTCTTCAGAAAGATTACGTTCAACAACTTCTTTTTCTTTATATAATGTAATTTTCCCCGTTCCAGTCCCAACATAACCATAATCAGCATCAGCCATTTCTCCAGGGCCATTAACTATACAACCCATAATTCCGATTTTTAATCCTTTAAGATGAGAAGTTACAGCTCTAATCTTAGCAGTAGTTTCTTGTAAATCAAATAAAGTTCTTCCACAACTTGGGCAAGAAATGTATTCAGTTTTTGAAATCCTTGTTCTACTTGCTTGTAAAATTCCAAAAGCAGTATCATTAACTGATTTATCTCCTCCACAGTTTTCTGCAGCAACAAAAACACCATCACCCAAACCATCAATTAATAAGGCTCCCATATCGGTAGCAGCTTGTAATTGCAACTGCGTTTCTGAAAGGTTACCATAAGCCCGGCCAATAATTACAGGCGTTTTGCAATTGTTGTTAATTAATTCTATAAAGAGCTTTCTTTGTTCAGCCATTCCATGCTTATTATAAGTATCAATCATCAAAACAACAGAAGTATCTGTTTTTAATTTTGCAATTAGTTCTTTTGATAATTCCGGGAGCGTAACATAAAGTATATTTAGTTTTTTGGATAGTTCACATCCATTTAAGTATGATTTTACGTCAATAAAAGGAAACCCTTTTTTATGTGTTAACCATGTTTTGTGGTTATAGATAACTCCTAAAGTTCCAGGAGTTTCAAAGTCAACAGATTTGTTTCCTACAAAAACATAATCGCAAGCAGTATCAGTGATGTTCCATTTGTCTAAAGGGACAGAATAGTTATATCCTAAAGCAAAAAAAGAAGCTGGTGTTATTTTTTCTTTTAGACAAAAATCAGCCATTACAATTGGAGCATTTTTACCACCAATATTTAAAATTTCGGATGTTTTTCTTCTGTTATACTCAAATGGTGTTAATGGGCTTTCAGTAACCGATTCAATTGAATCATGACCTGCTCTGTTGGTATATCGTTTAACCAATTCTTGTGCTACAGGAATTTCAAATTCTGGTTCTTCAGTTAAAGAAACTCGAATGGTATCTCCCAAACCATCTTCTAATAATGTTCCTATACCAACAGCCGATTTTATTCGGCCATCTTCAGCTTCTCCAGCTTCGGTAACACCCAAATGTAAAGGATAATCCATCCCTTCTTCTTGCATTTTATTTACAAGCAAACGGTAAGCTTGTACAACAACTTGTGTATTGCTCGATTTCATTGAGAGTACAATGTTATGATAGTTTTGTTCTCTACAAATGCGTAAAAATTCTAAAGCAGATTCTACCATTCCAATTGCAGAGTCACCATAACGACTCATAATTCTGTCAGAAAGAGATCCATGGTTAGTACCAATTCTCATAGCTGTTCCATGCTCTTTACAAATGGTAATAAGTGGGATTAATCGTTCTCTTATCCTTTCTAATTCAGCAGCATAGGATTCGTTTGTATAATCTATTGCCTCAAATTTCTTTTTGTCAGCGTAGTTTCCAGGGTTGATTCTAACTTTTTCTACAATAGTAGCCGCAATTTCAGCAGCATTTGGTGTAAAATGGATATCGGCAACCAAAGGTGTATTGTAGCCTTTTGCTCTTAATTCTGATTTAATATTAGCTAAGTTGTGGGCTTCTTTTTTACTTGGAGCAGTTATTCTAACTATTTCGCAACCAGCATCTATCATGCGGATAGCTTGCTGAACTGTAGCTTCAGTGTCCATCGTATCAGTAGTAGTCATAGATTGGATACGGATAGGATTCCCCCCACCAACTCCAATATTTCCAACCATTACTTCTCTGGAGATTAACCTACTATAATCTGTTAAACTGTTACAATATTTTTTAGAAACTTCCATGCTTACAAAAATATGATTTGAAGCATAATAACTTTGGTTTTAACTAAATATTCTTTAAAAGAGGGTAATTAAACGAAATACTCTTCTTTGAGAAATTCTTTAAATGGATGAAGGTTTGCCATTACCTGTATCTGAGCGTACCTATTATGGAAATCTTTTTCCGATAATTGCTGATTTAATTCATGAATTCTATAACGTTCAAAATTCTTTAATGCTAATCGCTGTTGGTGTGATAGTGGCTGCCCTGAATAGTCAAAATCTCGTAAATCATTAATAGTTACGATCTCAACGGATTCTACTTTTTTTTCTGTTTTGTTTAGCATATCTATTTACGAAGATATGACAAAACAGTTTTTGTTGAGTAATCTGAAAATGAAGATTTTAACAGAAGAATGTTAATCAGTTAAGTTATTTTATAACGTTAACATTTCCCATTTCTGAATGATTAACATTTTCGTAATCTAAATAGGTGATTTTCCAGATGTATGAGCCTGTTGGTAAGCTTTCTCCTTTATATGTACCATCCCACCCGAAATTTTTGTTGTTAGATTCAAAGATTAATGTTCCCCACCTATCAAAAATTAAAAAACTGAAATTGTTATCACTAATTCCGAATCCATTTGGTTTGAATATATCGTTTAATCCATCTCCATTTGGACTAAATCCACTTGGCATATATACTCCATTATTCCCTGTAATAGATAGTATTTTATCTATACTGTCTTTACAACCGTTAATATCAGTTACATTAAGCGTTATTATATGTTTACCAGTTGTATCTTCAGAGAATGAGTATGTAGGTTCTCTCTCCATGCTTTTAGCAATTTCACCAATTTCCCAGTTAAAACTATCAACAGCAGTAAAAAGAGTAGATAGGTTCTGAAAATTAACTGTTGAGTTTAACATTGTTGCAGGATTTGGGTTCATGCTAAATTGAGCAATAGGGTTTGCAAAAACCTCAATTTCTTTAGTGAAGTTTTCGGTACAACCTTTATCATTAGACATTGTTAAAGAGATGTTGTGAATTCCAGGTTCTGTAAATATGTATCCAGGAGAATATAATTTAGAAAAAGACCCATCACCAAAATCCCAATAAGTAGAAGTTAATGTTCCAATAATTATAGAATTATTGGAAAAGGAAGTAGTAAATCCTTGACAAACGGTATCTGAACTAAAGTTAACTTGAGGTGTAAAGTTAATTTTCAATTCCACTTTGGCAGAATCAGTACACTTACTAACAGGGTTTGTCGCCAAAATAAAATAGGTAACACTGCTTGTTGTAAAGTTTGTTGGTGTTGGTATGGGGTTTGTTAAAGCACCGTCATAAAACCATTCAACCACACTAACTCCATCAAAATTTGTTACATCATCATCATAAGTTGTTAAATCAATAGTTACTTCAAGAGGTAATCCTGGAATGTCATCACAAAGAGGGGTAACTAAATCTGAAGTTATAGGAGTCGTAAAGTTTTCATAAACAGTTATGGTAGAATCTGCAGTACAGCCAAAGTTGTTAATAATGTTTAACGTGTAGTCACCAATAGAATTAACCTCTGCAATAGAGTCAGTTAAGTTTGGTGAAATTATGCTGCCATTAGGGGTTGTCCATGCGAAGTTTGTTGCATTACCTGAGGTAGCAGTACCATAAAGAGTTATAGAAGCAATTCCACAAGATATTGTGTCAGGTGTGGCAATTTCTACTTTTAAAAAAGGTTCCTCTTGAACTGAAACAGTCACGACCGAATCGCAACCATTGACGGCAATGAGGGTTTCTGTTCCAAATAAATTTGAACCACTATATGATGTGCCATTAAACATAAATACATCTCCAAAACAAATTGTCGTGTCTAATATTCCTGTAATCAAGGGATCTTCATTAACACTTATTGTTAAAATAGAGTCACAGCCATTTGCGGCTGTTAATGTTTGAGTGCCAAAATTGTTAAACCCATTGTAAGTTATTCCATTAATGATAATAGAATCTCTAAAACAAATAGTATAATTTACACTGTTTGTGATTTGGGGTAGTTCTGTAACTGTAACTGCAACTATTGAATCACAACCTAAAGAAGTAGAAAGTGTTTCATTTCCTGTATTATTTACACCATTATAAGTTGTTCCATTAAAAACAAAAGAATCTCCAAAGCATATTGTAGAATCTAAACTTCCATTAACTGCTGGAATTTCTGTTACTACATAAGGAGGGGTTGTATATGAACAACCATTAAGTGTTACTGTAACTGAATGGTTTCCTTGTGTAGCAGTTGTGGTTTGGTTTGTTCCTGTTGTTGTCCATAAATAGGAATCAAAAAAACTTGTTCCCGCATCAAGGGTAACATTTGTTCCTGCACAGTAACTTGTATCTCCAGTAATTACAGGCAAATAAGGCATGGTATCTACTTTAATAATGTAGTCAAATTCAATTGTATCAGAAGGGGTACCATTGTCATAAGCCATAAAAGAAATTGTTTGTATTCCGATGTTAGCCATACTTGCAGTAAAAACCCCATCAATTTGTGCAGTGCTGTTAGTTCCACTAACTGTATTTGTAATTTGAAAGCCATCACAAAAGCTGGTATCAGCCTCAGCCCAAGTAAGTTGATTTGCTTCAGGTGCTAAAAAGGATACATTTAGAGGTAGTGTTTCTCCTATACAAATTCTAAGAGTGTCGCAAATATCTATCCCTGCAACAATTGGTGCAATGTTGTTGGAGCTACAAATATTAAACATAAATGATTTGTTGTCTAACCAACTTACGCTATCATTAGTATTGAAAGGGCCATCATACCCAGTTCCTGCTGCATCAAACCTTCCAAGTTGTATAAAATCTGCACCATTACCTCTATTTACACCTACTGTTGCTGGAGTTCCTCCAAAGCCATTTGTTCCACCTGACGCATCTCCAGTTGTCCATTGCATGTCTTCGTAGAAAAAACCGACATTAGCTCCTGGTTGTAATAAATTACTTGCTCCATCAGTTAAAATCAGCATCATGGTGTTTAATTTATCATCGTGACTACTATAGTATCCTACACCATCCCAATGAATTATTATTGCATTCGGTAATGTTTGATAATAGATAGGGCCGCTTAATGCCCCATTTTGGTGGAAATCAGCCCAGAAAGGAGCAATAATTTCTTGTGCACCAAACCCTCCAATTGGCATTGGAAAACCTGCGGCTGTGAAACCTCCATGAGCCTGATCAAATGACACTGTACCATTATCATTAATCCATAGCGAAGTATAGTTGGTTCCGTAAAAGCAAAAAGTAAAAGGTAAATTAACTTGTATAGATTGGTCATCACCAAGTGGGGGACTTGGTGGTCCTGCAGGAGGTAAATAACCAAAACAACCATTAACTTGAGCGTTAAGCCCAAATGAAGCTATAATTAAACTTATTGCTATTATGATGTTTTTCATTGCTAATTCTTACAGTTCTAGCAAAGTAAACGGTTTTTTAACACTTATAGTTGCACAGGTGCTACTTTTTCTTTTTAGTAGATTTCTTTCTTGATAAAGGGACTTTATATAACCTCTTTTTAAAACTTAAGAATCTGAAAATACTTCCACGTTTGCGTTTTATATTCTTTTTAGAAACATGTTCATCTTCGTAAGCTTTGTGTCGAATTGACTTAATTCTTTTTGCACTTGCAGGTAAATGTTCTAAAGCTTTTGTTTCTGAAATGCTAGTGGTAGTTGTTGATTTTTCTGCTATAACTGGACTTGTTTTAGCTTCATCACTTAATTTTTTATTTTGAGATATAGAAGCATCTTTCTTTTCTATTGTTTGAGAATTTATAATTGCTGGGGTTTCAGCAAAAATAATTGGATTTATTACTTTGTTTGTTTGAGTTATATTTTCTTGTTTGTTTGTTGAGGCAGATTTTTTTGTGTTATTAGCCTCTAATGTTATAATTGTAGTGTTTTTCTTTTGTGTGGGTAAAATTTCTTCTTTTGTTTTATCAACAGAAACTATAGGTTTATTTGATACTGCAGTAGAGTTGTTGGTATTTACTTCTGTTTGGTCTTGAGATTCAGAACTTATACTTGAAGTTGAAGGAAAAAGAAAGTAAGCAGAAACTAAAAGGGTAATAACTGTTGCGGCTGAACCGAACAATAATGTATTTTTCTTTTTAGAATTAATTCTGTTAAGTTTTGCTTCCATTTCAGTCCAATGAGCATCGTTGAAAGGAACCTCAAACTGTTCGGCAGATTCTTTTATTATTTTATCAAAGTTCTTCATTCTTTAATTTTTTTCCTTCTTTTTCAATTAAGTATTGTCTTAAGTTCTTTTTTGCTTTTGCAAGGTTTGATTTAGAAGTTCCTTCACTTATACCTAGTTTTTCTGCAATTTCTTTATGCTGAAATCCTTCTATAACATTTAAATTGAATACAGTTTGATAAGCAGGGCTTAACGCTTGTATTGCTTCCATGATAACAGTTTCACCAAATTGACTATATATAAAATCTTCGCTCTCGGTCTTACTGTTTTCTAAAATAAAGCCTTCTTCATCATCAACAAAATGAACATTTTTATGTTTTCTGTAATGATCAATAGCCGTGTTAACTATTATTCTTCTAATCCAACCTTCTAAAGAACCTGTAAAGTTGTATTTTTTTAAATTGCTATAAACTTTTACAAAGCCATCTTGTAATATGTCTTTAGCATCTTCAGAATTATTAGAGTATCTATAGCAGACACCCATCATTTTTCCGTAGAATTTTTTATACAACTCTTGTTGAGCCTTCCGATCTCCTTTAACGCATCGTTTAAC
>JAQXDJ010000379.1 GCA_029251425.1 Vicingaceae bacterium | reverse complement strand
AGTTACCGAATACTTTTTTCAATAAATCTGTAGCTCTTGCTCCTGGGTTTTTTCTAATATTTAATTCTTCTTTAGCTACTTGAATAAAAAGACCATTTAAAGCTTTCTCAGTAACGTAATCTTCTAAATTAGGGTTTACTTTTTTTACCAACGGAATTTTATTATACGAACCAAAAACAGTTTTCCAATGTTTAGTAGCTCCAACTTTATACAATGAAACTTTAATAACAGGTTTAAACTTTTTAGTTAACTCAGCATGAGTTGCTTTATTCAAATAGTTGGTTGCAGCATCATCTTTACCTTTTAAAATATTCATAGCATCAGTTAAAGTCATACCTTTAATTGCTGCCACAAAAATATCCTTAGCTCCAGCTGCAGCATCTTCTGCTGCACGATTCATGCTTTCTATTGCTTCATCCACCTTCTTTCCTTGCCCTAAACTTCTAAGTTTACTTTCAACACTTTTTGCTTCATTAGGCATTGGTATTTTAATCTGTGGATCTTTTAAATAACCATCTTTCTTATTTAATTGTGTTACCCCTTTTTTCACTCCTTGACTAAGCGCCTCCTTCAGCCCTTTACCAACCTCCTCTTCACTTAACGCTTTTGTGGGGTTTAAACCCGATGCATTCGCTTTAGCAGTTGCTTTAGCTTTCTTTCTAATATTCTTCCAATTTTGAGCTGAAACATTTATTGTTGAAAATGTCATTAATCCAATAGTAATATAAAGTATCTTTTTCATGTATCTTTTTTTTGATTTGTGTCTGATTGTCAAAATTAATGCCAATATAGGATTCCATTAATCTTTTAAACAAAACATAATATTACACCTCTTATTTGTCTTTTTTTCTATCTTTAGGCTTCAAATTTAAAATTTTAGAATAATTATGGGGTTTCCTTCAGATATAGAAATTGCACAGGCAAATAAAATGGAGCATATTAGAGATATCGCTTCAAAACTAAATTTAGTTGAAGATAATTTAGAAATGTATGGTAAGAATAAAGCAAAGTTACCTATCAGCTTAATTGATGAAAGTAAAGTAGCAAATAACAACCTAGTTTTAGTAACAGCTCTAACCCCAACTCCAGCTGGAGAAGGTAAAACAACTACTTCTATAGGATTAACTGAAGGGTTAAATAAAATAGGAAAACAAGCAACAGTTGTTCTCAGAGAACCTTCTTTGGGTCCTGTTTTTGGAATTAAAGGTGGTGCTGCTGGTGGTGGTTACGCACAAGTTGTTCCTATGGAAGATATTAATTTACACTTTACAGGTGATTTCTCTGCTATTGAAAAAGCAAACAATTTATTATCTGCTTTATTAGACAACAACTTACAATCTAAAACAAAAAATTTAAATATAGACCCTAGAACCATTGCTTGGAAAAGAGTAATGGATATGAACGATAGAGCTTTACGTGATATTACGATTGGATTAGGTGGTACTGCAAACGGGATACCTAGACAAGACGGGTTTAACATTACTCCGGCATCTGAAGTAATGGCTATTTTATGTATGGCTAAAGATTTTGAAGATTTAAAAAATAGATTAGGGAACATTTATTTAGGTATGACCTTTACTAAAGAACCAATTTATGCTAGAGATTTAAAAGCTGAAAATGCAATGGCTATTTTATTAAAAGATGCTATTAACCCTAACCTAGTTCAAACATTAGAAGGAAATCCAGCTATTATACATGGTGGACCTTTTGCAAATATTGCGCAAGGAACCAACACTACGTTAGCAACTAAAATGGGGTTAACACTTTCTGACTATGTAGTTACCGAAGCTGGTTTTGGGGCTGACTTAGGTGCAGAAAAATTCTTAGATATTAAATGTGTAGCTGGAGGTTTAGCTCCTAAAGCTGTTGTAATTGTCGCCACTGTTAGAGCTTTAAGACACCATGGTGGTGCTACTCCAGATCAATACAATGATGCCAATACAGAGAGAGTTGGAAATGGTTTTGCTAACTTAGAAAAGCACATTGAAAACATGAAGAAATTCGGATTCAACCCCGTTGTAGCCATTAATGCTTTTCCTTCTGATACAGCTGAAGAAGTTCAACTAGTACAAGAAAGGTGTAGTGCAATGGGAATACAAGCTCTTGTTGCTGAAGGATTTGCTAAAGGTGGTGAAGGAATGACTAACTTAGCAGAAGCTGTTGTAAAAGAAGTAGAAAGCGGTAATAACAACTTTAAACCTTTATACAGCAACTCTTCTTCAATAAAAGAAAAAATTGAAACCATTGCCAAAGAAATTTATGGTGCTGACGGTGTTGATTATGATGGTAAAGCCGAAATTGGGTTAAGAAGAATTACTGCTTTAGGATTAGATGAACTACCTGTTTGTATGGCTAAAACTCAAAAATCATTTTCTGATAATGATAAATTGTTAGGAAGACCAACTGGTTTTAGAGTTAATGTACGTGAATTTGAATTTGCTGCAGGAGCAGGTTTTGTAATCCCTATTTTAGGAAACATGATGCGCATGCCTGGTTTACCAGCTACACCAGCATCCGAAAACATGACTATTGATAACAATGGTAAAATTTCTGGTTTATCTTAATCAAAAAAATATAATTTAAAATAAAAAAGCCCTTTTGAAATATTTCAAAAGGGCTTTTTTACAATATCTAACACACTAAAACCTTACCGTTAAAATAGGCTTAAATGTATCTCTTACTAAATCTTGAGAGATACTTTCTTTTACTAATTTCCTTACAATACCTTTACCATGAGAGCCAATAGCAATCATATCCATATCATTATTTATACTGTAATTTAACACTCCTAACTCTCGTGTTTTATCTCTATATATTACGCGCTTATAATTATTATCATCTAAATTAAAATGCTCAACAAACGCCTTCATTTTATCATCTATAGTAGTTGACCCTTTTTTGTGATCTGAAGTAACAACTCTCAATAAGTGAACTTTTGCATTAAACAAATCTGCAAATGCTTTAACTGTTTCAAAAACAGCATACGATTCTGGAGAAAAATCTGATGGAAACAATACTGTGTTTAGCTCTAAACTTAATATTTTGTGTTTTATAGTCAATACATTAAATTGAGAGTTTCTAATTACATTTTCTGTATTACTACCCAACAAAAGCTCTCCAACATTAGAAACCCCATTAGACCCCATAATAATTAGCTCAACGCCAAACTCAATTCCTACTTTATTAATAGTTTTACTAATACTCTTCCCATCTCTTGTAACTATTTCAGTTTTAATTCCTTTAAAAAATGGGAATGCCAAAGTTTCTTTAAGTCTATCTTCAGCTTGCTCTTTATCTTTAGTTATATGCAAGATAATTAACCTACCGCCTTTTGCCCTAGCAATAAAGGAGGCATACTCTAAAGCATAATTTGAATTCTCCGAAAAATCAGTTGGAATTAAAATATTATTCATCTTTATTGAAATATTTTCTCTGTAAATTTGGACAAAAATAACAGAATGGATTCAACAAAACCACTAATTCTTGTAGTAAATGATGATGGTATTAACGCACCAGGAATTTCAGCATTGACTGCTGTAGCTAAAGAATTTGGTGAAGTGGTTGTTGTAGCGCCCGACAAACCTCAAAGTGGTATGGGCCATGCCATTACTTTAGATTCAACACTCCATCTTAAGCAAGTGAACAATTTTGATGACACAATAGCTTATTCTTGTAGCGGAACACCAGTTGATTGTGTTAAGATTGCCGTAACTCAATTATTACCTCGAAAACCAGATTTAGTTGTTTCCGGAATAAATCACGGATCAAATTCTTCTATTAATGTTATATACTCAGGAACAATGTCTGCTGCATTAGAAGGTTCTTTAGAATGCATCCCATCTGTTGGATTCTCATTGCAAAATCACTCCATTGAAGCAGATTTTTCTGCATCTCAATATTATGCTAGAAAAATTATAAGCCAACTTTTACAAGAAAAACATAACAAAGATGTTTGCTTAAACGTTAATATTCCAAATTTGAGTACCAATTTAATTGCTGGAGTTAAAGTTTGCAGACAAGCCAAAGGAAATTGGGAAGAAAACTATGATGAACGAACTGACCCTATGGGAAGAAAGTACTATTGGCTAACAGGAAAATTTGTTTTAGAAGATAAAGGAACCGATACTGACGAGTGGGCATTAGCAAACAATTACGTATCAGTCGTTCCAGTCCAACCAGATGTTACTGATTATAAAATAATTAACGATTTAAAAAGTTTAGAAAAATGAATAAATCAGACTTAAAAAAAGGAGATCATCTTTTAATAGGGTTAATACCAGCAATGGCTTTTCCTGCTATTATAATGGTTCTGATTCTTGGATATTTCTCCAACCACATTACTCTTGATTATATTATTTCTAATCCCATGTTTAGTACTTTGGTAAACGATTTAAAAGGAGCTTTATTAATTAACCTTGGATTGTTTTTTCTGTTTTATTGGCTAAAAAAAGACAAATCGGCTAAAGGAGTTTTATTAGCAACACTTTTTTATGCCGCACTTTATATTTACTACATGATTTTTATGTAAGAAAAATGAAGTACTATTTAATTGCAGGAGAAGCATC
The DNA here is from genome assembly GCA_029251425.1 of Vicingaceae bacterium. GTDB lineage: Bacteria > Bacteroidota > Bacteroidia > Flavobacteriales_E > Vicingaceae. The sequence goes on along the minus strand of JAQXDJ010000379.1, from coordinate 8,815 downwards.
TGGAGATTTACAAGCCTCATACCTTGTTAAAGAATTGGCTTTAGCTGATTCTAAGGCTGATTTTAGATGTTTTGGTGGAGAATTGATGGAACAGCAGGGAGCAACACTTGTAAAGCATTATAAAGAGCTTGCTTTTATGGGGGTTGAAGCGGTTATCATGAACATCCGCACCATCTTTAAAAACATTGCTTTTTGCAAAGAAGACATTAAGCAATATAAACCTGATGTACTTATTCTAATTGATTACCCTGGATTTAACCTTAAAATCGCAAAGTGGGCTAAAGCAAATAACATTAAAGTCTATTATTACATCTCTCCTAAAATATGGGCTTGGAACCAAAAAAGAGGGCATAAAATAAAAGCCATTGTAGACAAAATGTTTGTGATACTTCCTTTTGAAAAGGAATTCTACAAGAAATTCAATTATGAAGTTGATTTTGTAGGACACCCTCTACTCGACTCAATTGCAGATAGAGAGAAAGTTGAGTTTAATACATTCATTAAAAGACATAACCTCAACAATAAACCTATTATTGCTTTATTACCAGGTAGCAGAAAACAAGAAATCTCATCAATGCTAGCATTAATGCTTACTGTAGTGAGTAAGTTTCCTGATTATCAATTTGTAATTGCTGGAGCCCCATCTCAAAAGTTGAGATTTTACCAGCAGTTTATTAATACAGATATTGCTTTAATAGAAAATGAAACTTATGATTTACTACAACACTCAACAGCTGCTTTAGTCGTTTCTGGAACAGCAACTTTAGAAACCGCGTTATTTAAAGTTCCTCAAGTCGTTTGTTACAAAACAGGTTCATTATTTTACAATTTAGCGAAGCTTGTTATTAAAGTAAAATACATTTCTTTAGTTAACTTAATTATGGATAAAGAAATTGTTAAAGAATTAATTCAGAGCGAATTAAAAACAATAAACTTAACCAAAGAATTAAGTAAGATAATTACTTCTGAAACACGACAACCTATGCTTCAAAACTACGAAGAGCTACATCAAAAATTAGGAGGAATTGGCGCATCTAAACGTGCTGCGAAGCTGATTTTCGGATATCTATCCAATTAAAATTCAATTGTGAATAACTGCTTAATCGGCAAGCTAATTGTAGTGCTTTAAACAATATTTTTGTCCGATGTTAAAAGGTTTAGCTACATTATTTGTTTTTACAACGCTCATGCTACAGAGCACTAGTGCTGACATTATTAACATTGGTATATATCACAACAGTAAAATCACAGCTTTTAATTTTCAGCCAGCTGAGGGCAGCTACACTGTTTTTACTGAACATGGTAAACTTCTAGAAATAGACAACACCACCTCTTTAAACCTTAAATTCAGTAACAACAAAGTATCTATTAAATCTAACACTAAAGATTATGGAACTTTTAAAAAGGTTCGGTTCATCGGTAAGGGTTGGAAGAATTCATTTAAGGTTAAACCAAACAGTAGCAAACGCGTAAAAGTTTACGAAGACAACCTTTTTGTTACTCCTCACAACTACTACAGCTACTTTCAGCTCATAAACAATATAGAAATTGACAACTATGTAGCTGGCGTTGTTGAATCGGAAGTTGGCAGAAGTCCACCTCCTGAATACTTTAAGCTACAAGCTATTATTTGTAGAACTTACGCACTAAAAAACATTAAACGTCATGAAGGAGAAGGTTTTAGCTTGTGTGACAAAGTGCATTGCCAAGCTTATAATCAAAAACCAAAATCGGAACTAATAAAAAAAGCAGCTATAGAAACCAACAATATTGTAATTGTTGATAGTGATATTGATTTGATTGTAGCTACCTTCTACTCTAATTGTGGTGGAGAAACAGCTAAATCTGAAGAGGTATGGAGGCAAAAACTATATTATTTAAGAACAGTTAAAGATACGTTCTGCCTACACGAGAACAATGCTGTTTGGGAAAAGAAAATTCCTAAAGAAAAATGGACGAACTACCTCATTAACAAAGGATTTCCGAAAGGAAGCTTGCAAGAGGAATGCGGTGTTGAGTACTTCCAAAATTGTAGAGAGCAATTTTTTGAAGATCAAAATGTACAAATAAAGTTTACACAAATTAGAAGCGATTTTCGCTTAAAATCTGCTCAGTTTGATGTAATACCAAACGGAAACTATGTTACACTTAAGGGAAAAGGTTTTGGACACGGAGTTGGCTTATGCCAAGAAGGTGCTATGAAAATGGCTAAAAGTGGCTACACTTACGGTGAGATATTACACTTTTACTACAAAAATGTTCACATGATTAATTTAGAGTCATTGTCGTTTTTTAAAGCTGATTATTAATCACTCAACTTTAAACATTGTCTTACCCTCTTTCTCCATCTCCACTACAGATTCTTTTTCAATAGCCATAGTAGGTACACCATCAAAATCGAGTATTTTTCCAGTAACGGTTATTTCTTTTCCTTTCCATTCTTTTAGAGGGTCATAACTAAAGTTTACAATGTTTTGTTTCCAAACAGCTACCGTAAAAATCTGATTAGGATAACTTTTGTCCAAATTAAAAAACAGATGCCCTTTTCGTGTTTTACGCGCACCAACAACAGTACCTCTTATTGTCATCTTTTTACTTGTACCCATATTACGCTTAGCTTGCACAGTATTAAATACACCTCTAGGCAAATCTGGCTGATACAATGGCTTAACATCACCTTTCTGTTTTTCTGGAACCCAAACACTAATTTCTTTTTGAGCTTCTAAGCGCTCTTCTAAGCCATCTTCTAGTTTATGGAAGAAATTGATGCCTGTAACCTCTTCTACCTCATTAATATCTACTGCATAGCTCGATATAGGATACTTTAAATCTTTATTTGGCATAATGAACGCAATCGCTTTTTCATTTTTCAAATCCATCACCACTTTAAAATAAAACTTTGGAATACTCACTTTGTGCAAACTTCTTTCTATTACCTGTAAGCTATCACTTAGCAAAGGACCTGTAACTACATACAGTTGCGTATTACGGTGACTAGATATATACCCTCTTAACAAACCCTCTAAATCTGCCCACTTCCCCCTATTAAACTTAGCTACTTGAGGAGACATGTTAGAATAATAATATGATTCTGATAAAGCTTCTTTACTCCATCTAAAATCTGCTGAAGGTGCTAAATGCCCTCTATCATAACCAAAACCATCATATTTATATTTCCCCGTAGCTTCATCTTTGTATTTTATAAAGTAATCCCTTGTTGAGGCGCTCTCAGTCTTAACCAATGGGTCTTTTCTAAAATTATTAGATCTTTTCACTTTCCCATCAATCACATCTGGAGTAATAATGTGTGAAACCCATTTAGCTTGCTCATGTTTTTCAGAATAAACCAAACTCATTGCTAAGTGATTAATTAATTCTTCCCCTTCTTTTAACTCAGGCAAACCTACCTTCTGAACATCACCCCTAAGTCTTTCTAGTTTTAAATTAACAATCTGACTATCAATTATTAGAACCTGATTATTTAAAGTGTTTTTTTGACTTTGAAGAGATTCTATTTTCTGGTCAACTTCTTGCGAAAAACCAAAAATACTCGTTAAAAAGAATGCTACTACTATTATTTTTTGCATCCTATAAACTTATCTCTTTTTCTGCTGTTTAGCAGCATTCTTTGCATCTTTTTTAGCTTTTTTAGCTGCTTCCTTTTCTTTACGTTCTTTTTCTTGCTGCATATAATACTCTCTTCTCATCCTTTCTTCCTTCGTTTCTGGTCGCTCATCAATTGTAGCTTTATATTTACTCATATCAAAATTCTTCATACCACTACCTCCTAAACCAGAAACCGAAACAGGTCCAACACCAATCCCAACACTCATCCCTGAACGTTGTTGCTGAGGCGGAGTAATTCTTAGTGGTAATTCTTTATTTAAAGCCACCTCTCCCAACAATTCTCCATTCTTTCCTATTATTCCTACCACATCAGGATACGCTCTAAAAACCCATTTCCCTTTAACAACCTTTCCATCAACTTTAGAACTCATCATTGCTCCCTGTTTAATCACATGCTTTATCTTTCCAGCCTTAGATATTATCATTGTATAAACTTTTCTATCCTGATCTTCTCCATAATCCTCTCTGGCCTGAGCAAACGAAATAACACTTACAACAACTAAACACAGTAATAAATTAATTCTTTTCATGATGTATATTTTATGATTTACATCAAATATAACGGAACTATTTCAGATTAATTTTATGATTCAATAATCGGTAGCATTTTAGTACATTAGCATACACATTGCAGCAAATCAGCCACATACCATTAGTTCGCTTATTAATTCCATTTATTGCTGGGATTATTGGAGTAATTTATCTAAAACCTAATGCTGATTATGTCTTATTAAGTTTTGGAATATTAACTGTATTGTTTCTCATAGTATTATTAATAAAACCATTTAACACCAATTATCAATTTAGATGGATTTTTGGGGCATTTATCTATGGATGCCTATTATTTGCTGGAGCATCATTAACCAGTTTAAAGTATAAAAACACCTCAGCAACGAGCAACCTACTTACCAACACTAGCAATCAATTATTAATTGGTGAAATAACAGCCCCCACACAAACCAAAGCAAAAAGCATTAAAGCAATTCTTAGCGTTAAAGGAGTAAAAACACAAGACAGCTGGACAGAAGGAAATGGAAAGGTAATTGTCTATTTACAAAACGATAGTTTATCACAACAATTAAATGTTGGGGACATTATTTCTTTTGAACCCAAATTAGAAAATGTGCCTCAACCTAAAAACCCTAATGAATTTGATTTTAGAAAATATTTATCTTTTCACCTAATACATCAACAGGCTTTCTTACGATCTAACAATTGGAAGTTAGTACAACAAGCTCCTACAACGGGTATTTTTAAGTTTGCTAACGATAGTCGCAAATACCTCATCAACTCTCTTGAAAAACTAGGTATTAAAGACAAAGAACTTGCTGTAGCTTCTGCTTTAATTTTAGGATATAAAGACAGTATAGATGCGCAACTCAAAAGTGCCTATTCTAGTGCTGGAGCAATGCACGTATTAGCTGTATCAGGTTTACATGTTGGTGTTATCTTTTTAATTTTCAGTCAATTGTTTTCTTTTTTTGAAAAGATAAAACACGGCAAAATTATTAAAGGAGTTTTACTTATCATTATATTATGGCTTTATGCAATACTAACTGGTCTATCGCCTTCCGTAATGCGAGCAGCAACTATGTTTAGCTTTATTGTTGCTGCAAAAATGACTGGAAGAATATCCAGCTTCTTTAATACACTTGCAGCCTCTGCGCTAGTTTTACTCATTTACAATCCGCTATTAATTATGGAAGTTGGTTTTCAACTGTCATACATGGCGGTTATTGGAATTGTAATTATTCAACCTTGGATAAACGATTGGTTTACCATTAGATATTGGCTTCCTCGAAAAATTTGGGAAATAACAGCAGTCTCCATTGCTGCTCAAATAGCTACTTTCCCTTTGGGGCTACTATACTTTCATCAGTTTCCGAACTACTTTATGCTCTCTAACTTAATTGTTATTCCTTTAGCCATTGGTATTTTATACTTAGGAATTGTTACGTTAATTTTTGCTAATGTTCCTATTATTGGAGAGTATTTAGCATTAGCATTAAAATACATCATCAAATTCTTAAACGAGTCGGTTTATTTAATTGATTCGCTACCCTATTCTTTATCAGAAAACATTCGTTTTAGCATTGCAGACACATGGCTTTTGTATCTGTTTATTATTTCCATAATTTGCTTAGTTGCTTACCGGAAGTTTAAATACTTACTCTTTGGAGCTACTTTTATCATTGCTTTTTTAAGCAGCAGTCTTTTCTTAAATTACACTGATTTAGATCAACGAAAAATCATCATCTACAACATTCCTCAATTCTCTGCCATTAATTTTATTGATGGAAACGATAATATTTTAGTGTCTGATATAAAACTCACTCAAAATAGAAGTAAACTCATGTTTCATGTTCAAAACAACTGGATTAATAATGGTGTAAAGCAAGAAAAAATAGTACGATTAGATCAATTGATAAAACCTCATTTAATTTCAAACATCTTTAAAATTGATAACCCTAACCTCTTTACCAAAAGAAATTACTTTCAGTTTTATGATGCTAAAATTGCAATAATTGATAACAAGTTTAAACTTCAAAGAACATCCGAAAAGCTAAATTTAGATTTACTCTTAATTACCAAAAACACCAAACTTTCTATCAAGGAGCTATTAACTCTATTCAATCCTAACCAAATAGTAATTGACGCTTCTAACTCTACTTACACTTCGGAACGCTTAAAAGAAGAAGCTAAAGTTTTAAATATTAATTGCTGGTCGGTATTATTGGACGGGGCTTTTGAGAAAGATGTTTAACACTCAAATAAAAATTAACATTGATAATTAAACATAATCCATTAAAAATATTAGAACAACTATAATTATAGCAATAATGATAAAAGACAAACATCCTCCATTATTATTGTTTCCCCAATAACCGCCTTTGTGGTCTTTAAGAGAACTATTAGAAATTAAGAAGCTTTTCATCTTTCCCATTCAATAAAGTTAATAATTTTTGTTCAGAACATTTAACATCTTTTGTCCGCTACCGACTTTTAGCATCTATTCAAATGGGTATTTTTACTTTTCAAAATTTTACTATGAGAATAATTATTGCCTTATCACTACTATTGGCTTCTACATTTACGTTTGCACAAAAGCAACTAAATGCTGGAGAAATTAAACTAGCTTTAAAGAAATTAAACACTCTAGGAAGCGTGCTGTACATTGCTGCACATCCTGATGATGAGAACACTAGACTAATTGCCTACATGGCTAATGAAAGAATGGTAAGAACAGGCTACCTTTCTTTAACTCGTGGTGATGGTGGTCAAAATTTAATAGGAACTGAAAAAGGTCCTTTGATGGGAGTTATTAGAACTCAAGAGTTATTAGAGGCTAGAAAAATTGATGGTGGTGAACAAATGTTTACTAGAGCTGTAGATTTTGGCTACTCTAAAACTCCTGAAGAAACATTTAAGAAATGGGATAAAAAAGAAGTCTTAGCAGATGTTGTTTGGGCAATAAGAAAGTTTAAACCAGATGTTATTATTACTCGTTTCCCGCCTACTTCTCAAGCAGGACATGGACACCATACCGCTTCTGCAATTTTAGCTGAAGAAGCATTTGATTTGGCTGGTGATCCAAAAGCATTTCCTGAGCAATTAGAATATACAACAGTTTGGCAACCTAAAAGACTCTTTTTAAACGCTAGCACTTGGTGGGATAAGGAATTACCTCAAAAAGCAGAAGCAAACCCAAAAGTTTATACCACAATTGATATTGGAACCTACAATACTTTATTGGGAAAATCTTATGGAGAAATTGCTGCAGAAAGCAGAACAATGCACAAAAGCCAAGGTTTTGGTTCCGCCAAACAAAGAGGTTCTAAATTAGAGTACTTAAAGCTAATTAAAGGAGAAGCTTTTAAATCTGATGTTTTAGATGATGTTAATCTTTCATGGAAAACCATTAAAAATGGCGAAGCAATAGAAAAACTGATTTCTGAAGCTATTACAGGCTTTAATCCAGAAAAACCAGAATTGATAGTTCCCACACTACTAGAAACTTATCAGTTAATAAATAAACTGCCGAATGAAAACCGATGGAAATCAACTAAAATGGTTGAATTAAAAAAAATCATTTATGCTGCAGCAGGACTTTTTGTAGAGGTTACAGCAAATGATTACAACACTTCTGATGGAAACCAAATTGAATTGAACACTACCCTTCTTAATCGTAGTAATCTTAATATTGAAATAGTAAAAATAAATTATGATAAAGTTGATACCACTATCAATTCAACCCTAAACAACAATATCCCACTAAGTTTTAAAAGTAAAATTGATTGTCCGAAAAACTTAAATAGCAAAAGCACCAACCCTTACTGGCTCAACAAACCTTTTGAAGGGCTTTATGATGTTCCGACACAAGAATTAATTGGTACAACAGAAAATCAAGCAACATTTCCAGTAACATTTAATTTAAAAGTTAACGGTATTGAATTTCCAATTACAAAAGAGATTGTTTACAAATGGACAGACAGAGTTATGGGAGAAATTTACAGACCATTTTTCTACACACCAAAGATAACTGCAAACATTGCCGATCCTGTTTATGTATTTTCTACTAGTGAAACAAAAGAAGTTAGAGTTACCGTAAAAGGGCATCAAGCGAATATTAATGGAAATATTACTCTTAAACTGCCTGAAGGATGGAAATCAGAACCAACTTCAATCAATTACGATTTCAAAAACAAAAATGAAGAACAAGTAATAGTTTTTAACGTTACTCCTTCTCAAAAAGAAAGCACTGGGACCATAAGTATTGATGGTAAAAAGAGCTTAATCTCTATTGAATATGATCACATCCAAACCCAAACTTTACTACCTGAAGCCAAAGCTAAAGTGGTCCGTTTAAATGTGCTGACCAAAGGAAAAACAATTGGCTACATTAAAGGCGCAGGAGATGAAGTTCCTACCGCTTTAGAACAATTAGGTTACAAAGTGATAATGTTAGATGAAAACAGTCTTAAAAATGATGACTTAGCCCAATACGATGCTATTGTTGCAGGAATAAGAACTTATAATACCAATAAATATATGGTTAATGTTTACAATCGTTTAATGCAATATGTTGAGAATGGCGGAAATTATGTAGTTCAATATAATACCAACCGTAGAGTTGACACGAAGACAATGGCTCCTTTCCCATTAAAACTTTCTAGAGATAGAGTTACCG